>PMIL01000244.1 GCA_003157075.1 Bacteroidales bacterium
ATTGGCAGCCGGACAAGGGTTAAAATTGTTAAGAATAAGCTTGCGCCTCCATTCAAAAAAGCTGATTTCGATATCCTCTACGGTGAAGGCATCTCACAGCTTGGGGAAATTGTTGACCTGGGCGTTGATTTTGAAATTATCAAGAAAAGTGGTTCCTGGTTCAGTTATGGTGACACGAAACTGGGTCAGGGACGTGATGGCGTTAAACAGATTCTCAAGGACAATCCTGAATTGTATGATGAGCTGAAGGCAAAAGTGTCGGAAGCTCTAAAGAAATAATTAAAATTCTTTTGCACGGGCGGGCGCTGAACGAACCCCCCTTTAGGGGGGCAGGGGGGCAAATTCTTCAAGCACTGGACCCCTTTAGGGGGGCCTGGGGCAAATACTTAAGCTGACAAAAAAAATTAATAAGTATTATTTTTATGAAAAAACGACTAATACCAGTAATTCTTTTATCAATTTTATTTGCATTCTCCTGCAAACAAAATACTCCCGTAGCAAAAGAGGCAGTTCAACAGTTCAATAATCAACTGACTTCTCAAGAGAAAGCAGGTGGAGTAATGACTCCTGAAATAATGTGGAAATTCGGCAGACTGGGAACTTTTGCGCTCTCTCCTGACGGGTCAACAGTTTTATACACCGTTACTGATATTGATCTGCAGAGCGAGGCAAGACGAACCAATATCTTTAAAACAGATTTAGCCGGGAGCAATCCGATACAGCTCACAACTGAAGGGGGAAACTCTCCCCAATGGATCAATAAGGGGAAATCTATTGCTTATGTCAATAATGGAAAACTCTGCTCAATGAATGCAGACGGCTCAGAACAAAAGGTAATAACAGGGATTGCCGATTTTGAGATCTTTTGTGTCTCACCTGACGGTAACCGCATCTATTTTAACAAAAGAGTCAAATTAGATCAGACTGCCAATGAAAAGCATAACCTCCCGAAAGCGAAAGTGAGGATTATCAATGATTTGATGTACCGGCACTGGAATTACTGGAGTGATTATTCCTATAGCCATGTTTTTGTCGCCGCCTTTGACGGAAGTTCTGTATCAGGAGAAAAAGATATAATGGAAGGACAAAGATTTGAGTCTCCTACCGCTCCCTATTTTGATGATGGGGAAATTGCCTGGAGTCCTGATGGGAAATCAATAGCATATACAACCAAGAGACTTACCGGNNAAAGAAATTAATATTACTGAGGCAAACAAAGGCTATGATAAAAACCCGGTCTTTTCACCCGATGGGTCAAAAATAGCATACCAGAGTATGGAGAGAGATGGATACGAAGCAGATCTCGACAGACTGTTTGTTTATAATATAAAGGATGGTTCCAGAACATGGATATCGAAAGGATGGGATTTTGATGCTGCAGGTGCCAGATGGATGGATGAAAATACAATATATTTCACTTGTTCTCATCTGGGCACTTGCCAGATTTTCAAAATTTCCCTCCAGGGAGGAGGTGTTTTAAAAGTAACTGAAGGAGTGCATGATCTTGGACCAATCAATCTAAATGCAGGCATAATGGTTTCAGAACTTTTCTCCATGTCGATGGCACCCGAACTTTCCTCTGTTGATTTGAAAACAGGGGCACTAAAACAGGTAACTTTCATAAATAAAGCTATCTATAATGATATCAAAATGGGTAAGGTGGAGGAGAAATATGTAAAGACAAAAGATAAGAAAGACCTTCAGATGTGGGTAATCTATCCTCCTGACTTTAACCCCTCCAAAAAATATCCGGCATTGCTGTTTTGTGAAGGAGGTCCTCAGTCAGCTCTTGACCAGTTCTGGTCTTACAGGTGGAATATGCAAATGATAGCAGCAAAAGGATATATAGTTTTTGCTCCTAACAGGCGGGGTGTTTCAGGATTCGGGCAGGAATGGAAAGAACAGATTTCGGGCGATTATGGTGGAAAAAACATTCAGGATTATCTTGACGCAACTGATGCAATGGCAAAAGAAACTTATATAGATGCAAATAAGATGGGTGCTGTTGGTGCAAGTTATGGCGGGTATTCAGTATTCTACCTGGCCGGGGTTCATGCGGGAAGATTCAAAGCTTTTGTTTCACATTGCGGAGTATTCAACTTTGAAAGCGAATATGGATCGACTGAGGAGCTGTGGTTTAATAATAAAGATTATGGCGGACCATACTGGAAGAATCTTCCAAGCTATAAATATTCTCCTCATCTTATGGTTGATAAATGGACAACACCTATACTTATAATAACCGGTCAGAATGATTTCAGGATACCATACACTCAGAGTATGGAGGCATTCACTGCGGCGCAGTTGAAGGGTGTTCCAAGCAGACTTCTTTTCTTTGAGGATGAATATCACTGGGTTACGAAACCACAGAATGCCATCATCTGGCAGCGAGAGTTTTTTGAGTGGCTTGATACTTACCTTAAGTAATAGAAAAGTTCTGGCTGAAGAGGCTGAATAATATAAATTCCCCGCAGATTGCGCTGATTATCGCAGAAAATATCTGCGTAGATCTGCGGGAAATAAAAACTAATTACTTTCAAGTTTATCAAGGACGATTTTCACCTTTTCCTCCATTGGAAGTTCACCGTCAATCCAGTTGATCTTCAGCCCTTTTCTTTCCATTCCTCTGAACCATGTCATTTGACGTTTGGCAAACTGATGAATTGCTATTTCAAGATCCTTAGCCATTTCATCATAAGATATTTTTCCGGTCAGATAAAAGGTAATATATTTATATTCAAGACCATAATAAATCAGGGTTTCGGCGTCTATGCCATGATCAATAAGAAGTTTTACTTCGTCAACCATTCCTGAATTCAGGCGTTGCCAGAGTCTCTCCGAAATTCTTTTTCTCCTTGTTTCCCTGTCGAACATTATACCGACCAGGAGAGCCTTAACTCTTGGAAAACCATTATATGTTTTTCCTTTATTTCTGCTGGAATGCTCAATTTCAATGGCCCTGATCAACCTTTTCTTGCTATCGGTATCTGTATTGTTATGAAGATCTTTAAAGGTTAATAATATCTCCCTGAGTTCATCCATAGATTTCTTCTCTAGCTCAATCCTCAAACCTGTGTCAGGTGGAACCTCATACATCTTATAGCCGGTTATAATACTATCAGCATACATGCCTGACCCCCCGCAAACTATAGGGAATACCTTACGTTTTCTAAGATCAGAATATACTTTATTAAAATCACGCTGATATTCGAACACATTATATTTATAACCCGGATCAACAATATCAATAAGATGACAAGGTATTGTAGTTCCGTTAATTGTGTAATCGTCATAATCCTTACCGGTACCCAGATTCATGCCCCTGTAGACCTGGCGTGAATCAGCGCTGACAATCTCTCCTCCAACCATATATGCAATTGTTGCAGCCAGGGAGGTTTTGCCTGAAGCAGTTGGCCCTGTTACCACTAATAGATCATAGTTAGATTTTAGCAGCACACTCACATTTTTATTGATTTCTATCGGTAAAGCAATATACCATAAATTTACTTAATTTTGCGCGGCGTTCAAATATGATTGGTATGACAAACAAAATCTTTTATACATTTTTCTCTTAATCACATTGAATGAAAGGCAGTAAGGCTAGTATAACAATCAAAAACAAAAAGGCTTCTCACGATTATGAGTTCCTGGAAAAATTTATAGCAGGAATTATTCTCTCAGGGACAGAAATAAAATCACTCAGACTCGGAAAAGCAACTCTTTCGGATTCATACTGCTTTTTCAATAATGGAGAACTTTTTATAAAAGGAATGCATATTGCTGAATACTGGTGGGGAAACCTGAATAACCATGATCCTCTCAGGGAGAGGAAATTACTGCTCACATCACGCGAACTAAGAAAGATCGAAAGGAAAATTAAAGAAAGCGGTCTTACAATCATTGTAATTAAGGTTTTCATTAACGACAGAGGCCTTGCAAAAGCTGAAATAGCAATCTCAAAGGGCAAGAAAGAATACGATAAGAGGGAGACCCTCAAACGTAAGGATGCTTCCCGTGAAATGGATCGTATGCGAAAAGTATAACTCTCTTTGCACTGAGCTATGAGCCCTACATCAGAAGTTCGGGCTGAGCAGATACCTGGAGTAGAATTTGACAATATAATCCACAGCCTCATCAGAGGTATCAACTAAGGTGAACAAGTTAAGATCTTCGGGTTTTATATTATGTTCTTCTGCAAGCATTTCATTTTTTATCCAATCCATTAAGCCGCCCCAGTATTTTCTGCCGACAAGTATTATGGGAAATTTCCCGATCTTTCTGGTCTGAATTAATGTGATGGCTTCAAAGAGCTCATCAAAAGTTCCAAATCCTCCAGGAAGTACTATAAATCCCTGTGCATACTTCATGAACATAACCTTTCTCACAAAGAAATGATCAAACGTTATCAGCTTATCTGAATCGATATAGGGATTAGGATGCTGTTCAAACGGAAGATCTATATTAATACCTACTGATTTACCTTTTCCCCTGGTAGCCCCTTTATTGGCAGCTTCCATAATCCCAGGACCTCCTCCGGTTATAACACCGTAGCCGTTTTGCGTAAGCTTGAATGCTATATCCTCCGCAAGGAGATAGTATTTATTATTGTTAGCTGTCCGGGCTGAACCAAAGATTGAAACACAAGGTCCGATTCTTGCAAGTTTTTCAAAACCTTCAACCAGCTCTGAGATAATCTTAAAGACTCTCCATGAATCCGTTGTATGAATCTCATGCCATGTTTTCTGTTCAAAAGCATCTTTTATAAGATCAGCAGGTTTCTCCATCTTTTGTTTCAATAAAATTTAACAGGCTCAAATATAATTAAATTCTTATCTTTTAAGTTCCGGCCTGAGGTAATTCCCTGTATAACTTTCCTGACATTCAGCCAGTTTTTCAGGTGATCCGGAGAAAAGAATATTACCCCCGGCTTTACCACCTTCTTTACCCAGGTCAATAATATAATCAGCCATCTTTACCACATCAAGATTATGCTCTATTACTATTATAGTATTGCCTCTGTCAACAAGTTTGTTCAACACATCTAGCAAAACTCTCACATCTTCAAAATGCAACCCGGTTGTCGGCTCATCAAGGATATAAAGAGTTTTACCCGTATCACGCCTTGACAGTTCGGTTGACAGTTTAACCCGTTGAGCCTCCCCGCCTGAAAGTGTTGTTGATTGCTGGCCAAGCTTGATGTAACCCAGTCCTACATCCTGAAGTGTTTTTATTTTATGATATATTGATGGAACATTTGTGAAAAACTCAACTGCCATATTAATGGTCATTTCCAGAACATCACTGATTGATTTGCCTTTATATTTGACCTCAAGGGTTTCACGGTTATACCGTTTGCCGTTGCATTCTGTACAGTGAATATATACATCAGGCAGAAAATTCATCTCTATTGTTTTCACCCCGGCTCCTTCACATCCTTCGCATCTCCCTCCTTTAACATTGAATGAGAATCTTCCGGCACCAAATCCGCGAATTTTAGCCTCTGTTGTCTGCTCAAACAGTTTCCTTATATCGGTAAAAACTCCAGTATATGTGGCAGGATTTGAACGAGGTGTTTTACCGATAGGCGACTGGCTGACCTCAATAACTTTATCCAGATTCTCAATACCTGTGATTTCCCGGTAAGGCAAAGATGATTTACCTGAATTATGAAATTTCCTGGCAAGCACAGGATGAAGAGTCTGGTTTATAAGTGATGATTTCCCGCTTCCCGAGACACCTGTCACACAAATAAGGGTACCAAGAGGCAATGTTAAATCTACATTATTAAGGTTGTGACCTGAAGCGCCTGATAGTTTCAGAAACTTACCATTCCCTTCCCGCCTGACTTCAGGAATGTGAAATTGCTTTTTATTATTAAGGTAGGATGAAGTAATTGTATCCTTCTTCATTAATTCCTGAGGATTCCCGTGCGCTACGACTAGTCCGCCAAAACGTCCGGCTCCGGGACCCATATCTATCACATGATCGGCTGAAAGTATCATTTCCCTGTCGTGTTCTACAACAATAACAGAGTTCCCTGCATCTCTAAGCTGTTTAAGAGCAGTAATCAAACGCCTGTTATCCCTCTGATGAAGACCGATACTCGGTTCATCAAGGATATAAAGGACATTTACCAGCCTTGAGCCAATCTGCGTGGCCAACCGGATCCTCTGGCTTTCTCCTCCTGACAGCGTTCTTGCTCCCCTGTTCATCGAGAGATATTCAAGTCCGACTTCGAGCAGAAATCCGAGTCTGGTTCTTATCTCCTTTAGTATTTCTGCTGCTATCAGTTTTTGTTTATCGCTGAGCTTTTCTTCAATATCAGACAGAAAATTAGATAGTTCTTTGATATCCATCGCTGAAAGCTCACCAATATTTTTATCAGCTATCCTGAAATAAAGTGATTCTTTCTTGAGACGTGTTCCATTACATTCAGGGCAAACACTATATTGGATATATTGTTCCCTGATTTTTGTACTGTTCTTACTGCCGTTGATTGTTTCAATATTTCCTACAAAATTGACGACACCTTCAAACGTCAGGAAATAATTGGAAGTCATACCTAAAGGCGTATTAGATAATTTAAGAACTTCATCGGAACCGTAAAGTATCTTGTTCAGCGCATCTTCCGGGATCTCATTTATCGGGGTGTCGAGAGTGAATCCGTTTTTCTCGGCTATAGCTTCTATCTGCCAGAAAATCCATGTGTTTCTGTATTTTCCAAGAGGCTCGATACCTCCTTTTCGAATGCTTAGCTCTCTGTCAGGTATTAGCTTCTCTTCATCAATGCTTGATATCTCTCCAAGGCCGTTGCAATGAGGACAGGCTCCCTGAGGCGAGTTGAATGAAAAAGTATGAGGTGCCGGTTCGTTATATGATATTCCGGTTACAGGACACATCAGATGCCGGCTGAAAAACCTCGGTTCATTGCTTGTGCTGTCCAGAACCATCATAACTCCATCGCCCTGGTCGAGTGACATAAGAATAGAATCACTTAGTCTTTTATCGGAAGTATCTCCCACTTTGAATTTATCAACTACAAGCTCAATGAAATGAGTCTTGTATCTGTCAAGTTTCAAACCGGGTGTAAGTTCCCTTATTTCGTTATTAATGCGAACATTAAGAAATCCTTTTCTCCTGAGCTGTTCAAATAGCTCTTTATAATGCCCCTTTCGTCCTTTAACTATCGGGGCAAGAAAAAAAACTTTCTCTCCTTCGAACCGGCTTTTAACAAGTTCAAGTATTTGGTTATCTGAATATTTAACCATTTTTTCGCCGGACGCATATGAATACGCATCAGATGCCCTGGCATATAATAACCTTAGAAAATCGTAAATCTCAGTGATTGTTCCGACTGTTGACCGCGGGTTCTTGTTGGTTGTTTTCTGTTCTATTGATATTACCGGGCTCAGACCTGTTATCTTATCAACATCAGGACGTTCCATGCCACCCAGGAATTGCCGGGCGTAGACCGACAATGTCTCCATATAGCGCCTCTGACCTTCAGCATAGATAGTATCAAAGGCAAGAGATGATTTACCGCTTCCGCTTAAACCGGTGATTACTACTAGGCTGTTTCGTGGAATGGTAACATCAATATTTTGTAAATTATGAACCCTTGCACCAAGGACATTAATTTCATCCTTCATTTTGACTTCTCCTGATCAAAAGATATGTTCCCTGTTTCATTTTTATCAATATTCCTCATCCTTTCCGATGGAATCTTTATCATATATTCCTTATTCGATTTGGGGGTCAGGTAGGGTTTCCTGAGCCATGGATTCAGAAATTTTAACATTTTATAATTCGTTCCGAATTTCTGAGCAAAAGATGAAAAATCGGTAATTGCCGTATCAACTTTTACCTCATAGTATTTAAGTTCCGGATACAGATCCCTGTTTTCTATATTAAACCCATATTTCTCCGGATCTGTGATAAGAAGTTTATAAGCTACT
Organism: Bacteroidales bacterium; assembly: GCA_003157075.1. GTDB lineage: Bacteria > Bacteroidota > Bacteroidia > Bacteroidales > VadinHA17 > LD21. The sequence continues at coordinate 7,956 of PMIL01000244.1, forward strand.
GCTCTGAAAATATATCTGGCTGTTTCTTCACTCAGTAACAGGTCGTAATAGTTTTTCTGATGCTGAATATCTATCTGTTCATCTACTGCTCCTCTCCCACCATCATATGATGCAGCTGCAAGTGTCCAGTTGCCATATTTTTCATACGACCGGATAAAGTAATCACAGGCAAACTGAGTTGATTTTTCAACATCATATCTTTCATCAACGATGCTGTTTATCTCCAATCCTTCTTCCTTGCCTGTCTCAGGCATGATTTGCCAGAATCCGGTGGCGCCGGCCGGTGAGACCATATTGCTGTATTCACTTTCTGCCGCAACCAGATACTTAAAATCATCAGGAATATTATTTTTTTTCAGTATTTTTTCAATAAGAGGTAAATACCTGTGAGCCTTCATTATTATCAGAATAGAAGATGAGTGTCTGTAAGCGCTGATAAGGATTTCCCGTTCAAGGCTTTCTCTTGTATCAAAGTTTTCAAGAGGCATCTTCTCTCCTGCAAAAGTTACCTCTTCCGGCAAATCAAATGATTTGATATTATAAATTGAATCTACAACATGATGTTTAACTGTCACCGGGCTGCCATTAAACCCCTTAAAGCTCTGGGCGATAGATAAAATGATAATCACTGTGCCCATCATCACAAAACCCGTAAGTACTGTTTTCCTTTTTGAATTTATCATAATAACTCAGCCATTAAAAATAAAGTGCAAAGGTAACATTTTTGCACCTTAAAAATAATTTCACTAATGTTAAATTAATCAGGGATAAGTGTCACAGTACAGATTTCACTGTTCTCGTATCAGAATTTATATGACACACCTGAGAAGATCCCAAATGAAAAAGGATGCATGAATGTGCCTGTTGAAACACTGAAAGGATTAAGGTAATATCTGAAAGTTGGTTCGAGGTTAAGTGAAAATTTACCTGATAAATTGTATTCCATACCCATTCCGAACGAACTGCTTAAAGACAGCGGATTAAGTCCTTTAGTATCTCCAATTGGATAAACATTGCCATCAAGTGTGGTGGTTACTGTATTATGGACTAACAAATTATATGATAAACCACCAATAAGGTTTATGCCAACCGTTTTATCTATAATTTTATACCTTACGATAACAGGGAACTCAAGGTAACTGAAGTTCTGGCTTAAGGAGCTGCTTACAGGCGCAAGACTTGCTTTTTTAGGGTCAAATACATCTTTTGTATATGCAGTGACAATTCTGTCTGCAGCATTAGAGGAAAGAAAGACATCAGGATTGCTTGTAAAAACAGTTCCGTTAGCTGTGAGCACTTCAAAGCTGTGATCTCCTTTGGAAGTGTTGTATTGTCCAAAACCGCTGAAAGAATTTATCCCGTCAACTTTCTGACCTAATGAAGAATAGTAGAGACCTGACTGAATGCTGACCCTTTTGCTTATCTTATAGGAAAATGAGACTCCGCCTGAATAGGAAAAAAGCGGCTGTTCAGATGACATCAGCTGACTTGAGAGTTCATCCCCTCCTGAATTGATCCTTGAATAATAAGTAGGTGAAGCCATAGCAGCTATGGACCATCTGTTAGCAGGTTTAGTGGAAATATTTTCAGGAATATACTGGAATTCAGTGTATTTAATCTCAGCCGAGTTAACCTGAGAGAAATTCTGAGGTGTCAGCAACTGTCCGTTCAGTCTTGATTTTTTTACAATTGACAGGCTTTTGGATTCCCTGAGATTCAGTATTGATATGGGAGAGACTTCTTCTGCAGCCTCTTCGCCAATGATACTTTCATCTGAAGGATTAACAATAAAATCAGAGGAGCTCTTTCCCTTAATATTATTTCCGATAACGGAAGTCTTGGGATTATCAAAGGGAACAGAGATAATTGGCTGAGGGATCGGTTCATTAAGAGACAAAACGAGTTGTGATGGAGTATTTGATAACTCCCTGGTCCACCTATATGTTAAAAAGCTGACTGTTAACAAAACAGTTATAACGGCTGCAACCCTGAGAAGGATAACCGGCCGTGATTTTACTTTTACAGCTGAATGAATAGAGTCCCATACTCCGGGTGGCGGAAGTACTTCAAAATCTTTGAGTCCGTTTCTGAAGAGAAGATCTATATTTGCCCCTTTCTCACTCATTTACTGCTTTCTTCTTTAATCCCGTATAAGAACCTACCCTTCTCTGAAGGATAACCCGTGCACGGGAAAGATTGGATTTTGAAGTTCCTTCTGAAATATTCACCATTTTACTTATCTCTTTATGCGAATATCCCTCAATAGCATAAAGGTTAAATACCATCCTGTATTTCGTTGGCAGTTCCCTGATAATCTCCAGCAGATCGTTAGCTTCAAGACCTGCATAATCCTGATTATCCGGCTCTGCATCTGGTTCTTTTATTGCATCTATATCATCGACGCGATAAAGGTTATGCCTGCAGCGAAATTTCTCAAGGGCTGTATTAACTGTAATACGGCGCATCCACCCCTCGAAAGATCCTTCATGCTTATAATGTTCCAGGTTTTCAAAAATCTTTATAAATCCCTCCTGCAGGATATCTCTTGCTTCCTCATCATTACCTGAGTACTGCAAGCATACGGCATATAACTTAGACGCATGCCTTCTGTAAAGAAGTTCCTGATCCCTCCTGTTACCGGCAAGACAACCTTTTATTATTTTTTTAGTCTCCGACAAGGTTTTATCCCTAAATGAGAAGATAAAAATATAAAATAATTATCTCAAAAGCCAGCAATTCTTAAAGATTGATGTAATTAATTGAAAAAAGGTTGCGTTCAGGGAGTTATAAATGTATCACCTCCCCATACGCTGCCGCAGCTGCCTCCATTATGGCTTCAGACATAGTAGGATGCGGATGGACTGATTTGATTATCTCATGTCCGGTCGTTTCCAGCTTTCTGGCAACAACAATCTCGGCAATCATCTCAGTTACATTGGCTCCGATCATGTGTGCACCCAGAAGTTCACCATAAGCTGCATCAAATATAAGCTTAACAAATCCATCTTTCGCACCTGCCGCACTAGCTTTACCTGAAGCAGTAAAAGGAAATTTACCGACTTTTATTTCATATCCTGCTTCTTTTGCTGCAACTTCCGTAAGACCGCATGAGGCAATTTCAGGATTAGTGTATGTACATCCGGGGATATTTCCATAATCAAGAGGTTCAACTTCCATTCCGGATATTTTTTCAACACAGATTATTCCTTCTGCTGATGCCACATGCGCAAGCGCCGGACCGTGAACAATATCGCCAATAGCAAAAATACCGGGCACTGACGTCTCATAATAATCATTTACAACGACCTTTCCTTTATCGGTTTTAACACCTGCACTCTCAAGACCGATATCTTCAATATTTGTAGTAATGCCTACAGCCGACAGAACAATATCAGCTTCCACAATCTCCTGTCCTTTTGGTGTCTTTATAGTCACCTTACATTTCTCCGTTGAAGTATCTACCGATTCAACAGTAGAATCGGTCATTACTTTCATCTTGATCTTCTTAAAGGACCGTTCAAGCTGTTTGGAGACCTCCTCATCTTCAACCGGAACAATTCGCGGTAAAAATTCAACTAAGGTTACACTTGTCCCGAGCGACTGATAGAAATTTGCAAACTCACTGCCGATAGCACCTGATCCTACAACAACCATCGAACCCGGCTGTTTTTCAAGTGTCATAGCTTCCCGGTAACCAATTATCCTCTTACCATCCTGCTTAAGATTAGGAAGTTCCTTAGATCTTGCTCCGGTTGCCACAATAATATTTTTAGCAGTGTACTTCTTCTTATTGCCATCTGTATCCTGTACTTCCACCGTATTATTGCCTGCAAGACGGCCGAATCCTTTCAGGTTTTCTATATTGTTCTTCCTGAAAAGAAACTGAACTCCTTTGCTCATCCCTTCGGCAACATTTCTGCTTCGCGTAACCATTGCCGTAAAATCCGGTTTTACTTCTCCTGAAATCGAAATTCCGTAGTCGGATGCATGAGTCAGATATTCAAACACCTGGGCACTTTTAAGGAGCGATTTAGTTGGTATGCATCCCCAGTTTAGACANNCTTATAGCTGCAACATAACCTCCGGGTCCGCTTCCGATAATTATGAGATCGTAATCCATTGTATTGGTTTTTTATTTATTATAAATTTTCTTGTTGTAAAGGTCTTTAATAATTTTAATAATAGTATCATTTGACCCCCTTCCCAACCTTCCCCCAAAGAGGAAGGAGTCTTACATTCACGCTATCCTTTCCCCCTTGGGGGAAATAAGAAAGGGGGTTATCTATTAGAAAATTCTTCCCACTGTTATTTCAATTTTTTTAAGCACTCAATTCCGTCTTTTTGATAACTTCATAATTAACAACGTAGTAATTCTCACCAATACCCAAATTATTACAAGAGTAAAAATTATCGTTGCGCCTACCGGTATGCCTGCATAATAAGAAATTACGTAACCGGTAGCAGTGCCCACAAAGCCGGCAATTATTGACCAGATAACAATTTTAGAATAGACCCTGGTGAACAGCATGGCAATATTCGGCGGGATTGTAAGCAAGGAAATAACAAGAACAACACCTGCCATCCGGATATTAAGAACAATTGTCAGGGCCACGAGGGATGTTGTAACGTATTTAAAAATATCAACATATGATGAGTAGGTTCTGGCATATACCTCATCGAAAGAGATGTAGAGAATCGTTCTGTAGAATATTCCGAAATACAGTATCAGTATTACTGACATAACTCCCAACGCAATTATATCTGCGCGGGATACGGTGAGTATACTTCCAAAGAGATAGCTCATAAGGTTAGGTGTGTATCCGGGAGTAAGGTAGATGAAGATAATTCCTATAGCCATTCCGAAAGCCCATAATATTCCAATTGCAGAGTCTTCCCTGATTTTCTGTTTTACCGATAGGTACTCCACTCCCAGTGCTGACATTATGCCGAAAACTGCTGCTCCGACAACAGGGTTGATACCTATAAAATAGCCGATACCTATTCCGCCGAAGGACGCATGCGTTATCCCGCCGCTCAAAAAAACCATTCTCCTTGAGACAACATATGTTCCTGCCAATCCTGCCGTTATGCTGGCAAAGATGGCTCCAAGGAGTCCCTTAATTATAAATCCGTATTGAAAAATATTTGGCTCCACTATTTATGATATTTAAGAACTGTATGCGGAACATCTCCGTGTGTGACAAGCTGAATCGGACAACCATATGCCAGGAGATCTTCATTGGTGATCTCTGGTGAAGGATGATAATGAAGGCTCCTGTTTACACATGCAAACGATTTGATATGTGATGAAATGATGCCGACATCATGCGAGACCATAAGAATTGCCATGCGTTTATTCAGGTCTTTCAGCTTTTCATAAAAATCATTTTCAAAAGTCGTATCAACAAAATTCCCGGGCTCATCAAGCAAAATTAACCTGGGGTTTCCAATTATGGCCCTTCCGAGCAATACTCTTTGTATTTGTCCTCCGGACAACTCATTCAGGTTGGATTTTGACATTCCTGTTAAACCCAGTTCCTCAATTACGGTGTGTGCCTTTAATTTGTCTGAAGAGGACATTCTCGAAAAAATACTCTTTCCGATCATGAGTCCGGACAAAATTATATCTGTTACAGTTACAGGGTAATTCACATCGCCCGTTGACAATTGCGGAAGATAACCTATACTGTTGCCATTAAGAAGAGTCTCATTGAAGATCAGTGTTCCTTTAGCAGGCTTCAGCAAGCCCAGGATTACTTTTAAAAGGGTTGTCTTTCCTCCTCCATTAGGACCTATGACTCCAATAAAATCATTCTCATTTACCGTGAAATTAACATCCTGCAAAACAGTATTTGCACCATATGAAGCTGATAAAGAATGCATTTCGAATAAAATCGGCATAAATTCTGACTATTTAGAGCTTTCAATAAAACTTTTATGCAGAGCCTCAATAATATCTGTTGTTGATTTCAGCCAGTTTTCCGACAGAGGATCAATTAAAGTAATATGAGATCCTGTTTCACCGGCAATAGCTTTCGCATTTTTTGTATCATATTCAATCTGAACAAAAATTGTCTTCAGATTTTCTTTTCTGGCACGGTCAATAAGTTCTCTCATCCTGGAAGGAGAAGGTTCTTTGCCCTCATATTCAACAGGTATTTCTTCAAGTCCATAATCTCTTGAGAGATATGCCAGATTTGGATGATAGATCATGAAACATCGGATTGGCACATCGGAAAACAATCCCGTTGCAGTGGCATCCAATTCATGAATTTTTGAAATTAAAAGCTGATAATTTGATTCATACTTTTGTCGCTGCAACGGATTCAGATCACAAAGGAATCTTCTGACAGATGAAGCTATAATCAATCCGCATTTAGGTGATACCCAGAAATGGGGATCTGCGCCTTCAACCTGTNNGGTTAGTCTCATAAAAACGGTCGAGCCAGTTCATTTCAAAGCCAAGATAGCCATTGCTGATATAACCTACCGATTTCCTTAGTTTGCTGATCTGGCCGGGAAAAGGCTCATAAGTATGAGGATCAGCTCCGGCAGGCACCATAACATTAACTGTAAAATCGCTGCCAGCGATCTGTTCAACAAAATATTTGAAAGGTGCAATACTTACAGTAATTATTTTTGTTCCTGATACCGGACCATTCTCTCGACAGGAAATCATCAAAAAGGGTATCAGAAAATAGAAAATTCTTCTCATTATAAGGATAAAGTGATCAATTGGTACAAAATTAACATATAACAGAACAAATGGTTTATGTGTTGCAAATAAAATAATATAAGTTATTTTTGGATACAAATATCGGAAAATCGATTTCCAGTGGGATGAATAATAAAGGAGAGATACTTGCGACTATATTAAAAACTTATAAAGACTGTAATTTCTTCCTCCATAATACAAAGGAGTTCGATATTGTAGAAAAAATTATGAATGAGGGGTTTATATTTGAAAGTCAATTACCTCATTCCACCGATAGTGTAAACCCTAATGAAGCTATTGAAGTTACCTATTTTCTTTTTCTAAGAAAAGATTATGGCTCTTACACTATAATTATTGCTATACCAAAAGTCACTTATGAATTATATGCTGACGTTGCCAATTCAAAAGATGTTGGAATTGAAGAGGTACTGACCATAACAAAGCCATATTACAGTGATAATGATGAGTTGAACTATACATTATCACCCAGGCATGTACTTGGATATTTCAACTTAAAAACCTCAGAGTTTTATCAGAACAGGAATTGGGATCCTTTTTTTAATAACAACCTGAAGATAATGACGAATAAAAGGCGAAAAAAAACATGAAGAGAAGACAATTGTTGCAATGGATTATAATTATTATAGGAACTTCGGTTCAACGCAAATAAAAAAGGGGCCGGTTTCACAAACCAGGCCCCTCTCTATCAGGAATGAAAATTAAAATGACTGTAATGAGATTTTAAAAAANNGTGAATGATTTCCGCCAGTTGAGATTCCCAGACTCATCAATTAATATGTCGGAATAGTTTTTACCATTCGGCATAACAATTTTGATACGGATCTCACCTGATTTACAATCGCCCATTACCGACATTACAACTGATTTTGATGTCTTCTCTACATCAAAAGAGTAATCTTTCGAGAAAGAGTTGTCCTTCACATTCTTAGAAAATTCCCATGTTGACCTCTGGGCATTCCCCATTGAATGTCCCCAGAATCCTTGCGTGTCAGGACCCGAGAATTCAAAAGGTTCATCAAAATTGAATGCTCTGTTTCCTCTAGGCATGTCCATAAAGATCTTTGCTCGTTCATTGCCTTCATTATCAAGTTCTTGCTTGAGTGAATCCGAAGAATATTCGATTTCCATACTCCTCTTTTTCATGTGATTTTCCATGTCAGCCTGAGCTTTCTTCTGTTCTGCCATGGCTTTTTTCTGCTGCTCAATCGCCTGCCTGAACTGAGCATCATTTTCCGATTCTGCCTTTGTCTTCTCCTGTGCAATTACCTGCTGGAAGGAAGAGCCGACCACGGTAAGTAAAATGATAATTAAAAATAATCCGTACTTTTTCATGACTGCCTTGTTTTTAGTTTGACATTGTAAAGATACGGTCGTCGAGAATGCTATTTTGTTAACAGTGGGTTAATGCCGGGTTAATGTTTGCCAGAGCTTTACGGGGTATCAATAAATTGAATAATTTTGAGAAAACATAAAAGAGACCATGAAATCCAAAAATACAGTTCTGATCCTTGGCATTTCCTCAATCCTGATTTTAATTTCGGTCCAGGTATTTATAATTACAGGAATCTGGAAACAGAAAAATCAGATGTTTGCTTTACAATATACTATCCTGTCAAAGGAAGCACTTTCTTATTTCAACCATAGGATGCCATCCGACGGGTTTGATACAGTCAGGTTTATTCTTAGAAAATATTCCGAACAGGCTGTAAAAGAGTTACACAGTGCAAAAGATGTTGCAGAACTGAAAACAGCGAAAAAAGATGTTCTGGATTACTTTACAACAGTAATAAATAAGGAACAGGATCTCTCTTCAATGCTTTCAACATACTTTGAAAGAAGAGGATTTGCAAAGAATTTCAACTACTCAATTTCAATTAATAATTTGGAACTGATCAGCAATGATACAGTTGTTGTATACAGGAATGAAGATTTTTCTAACCGGGTTCCACCTGCAGGTAATCAGAGGTCACCTGCTCCTGATATTTCGAGATCAAAAATTCTGGTTAACTGGTTTCAATGGGAAGATAATGATTACCGGATTTTCTTTTTCTACTTCATCGACTTTTCCAATCAACGGAATATGATTCTGAAAGAAATTTCAGGGTCCCTTGGTCTGAGTACTCTCAGCATACTCCTGGTTGGCATTATGTTTTTAATAACTTTCAGGAACCTGAAAGAAGAACAGAGGCTCTCAAACCTGAAAACAGATTTCATAAACAATATGACTC
>PMIL01000024.1 GCA_003157075.1 Bacteroidales bacterium
TAATTTAATGCCTCTTCATAGAGTTTTTTTAATATGTCCAGTGAAGCATAAGTATTGGAATATGCCTGAAAATAAGCCAGATAGGAAATAGCTCCATCATATCTCCATTTATGAAATTCTATTCCCTCCCCGATCTGTTCAGAAACAGATTTAGAAGGCTGACAATATGAAGGGTTAAAAGCGTCATTATTACAATAAGTACAACCACCAAAACCTCTTGATCCATCGCGGTTCGGACAGGTAAAGCCGGCATCAATTGAAACCTTCTGCACCCTGGCACCATAAATCTCTCTGAAATAATTGGAATAGGCATTGAATCTTCGCTCATGCCCCCATGGATAATTTTTTATTTTTTGATTTCCCGGCATCATTCAGGCAGATACAATTTTATTCTTATCTACATACCATATATAGGCATCAATATCTTTATATCCCATATCTAAAAGAAGATTGCGATACTGATTAACCTGTTCGGAATAATGAGAATTCTCTTCACCGAATTTGAAATCGATGATAGTTGTTTTTCCCATCTTAAAAATCACCCTGTCAGGTCGGCGTGTTACACCCGATGGAAGAAGAATACCCGCTTCTCTCAGTACTTTATTGTCAGGCATAAACCAATCCGCGACCTGAGGTATTCTTACCATTTCATTAACTCTTCTTTCTATGTCGTCTGATTCTTCCTCAGATAATTTACCTTCCAGAACGAGTTTTCTGACAGCATTGGGAATGTCTGAAGGAGTATTTATTCCTTCAAAAACCTCATGCATCACGTTACCATAGTTGATCTTTTCTCTTATGGTCTGATTTTCGGAGGAAAAGTAATTTTCTCCATGCAGTTTAAGTTTAAGTGACTCCATTGACTGACTTACAAAATACCTTGAAGAGATAAGATCCTTTTTAACTGTCGTCTCTCTTCTGTTTTCAGGTATTTCCCCATATTCAAATATCTTATTTTCATCACTATAGTGACTATTAAGGGTAAATTCCATTCCATCTTTAAATTCAGGAATCGAAGTTATAGCATTCTTCAGTACCCCGGCAATTGTATTTTCAGATCTTGGATTATCAACAGAAAACCCGTATAATACATCTTTTGCCCTTGTCAGTGCAACATATAACAAGTTAATATTATCGAGATAAACTGAACATTTCTCTTCCCTGTAATCGTCAGCGAATATTGTTTTGAGGAGGTCCTTGCTATATTTAACAGGGATTATACCAAGATCGTTGAACGGGGATAAACCCGGCTTAACCCACAAGAAAGGTTGTTTAGAAGAAATATGATCAAGATTCCACGAAAGGAATGGCAGGATAACTATTTTAAATTCGAGTCCTTTTGATTTATGAATTGTCAAAATCCTGATGGCATCCTGATTCCCAGGAAGAACAACAGATTTCTTTTTGCCATTCTCCTCCCACCAATCCAGGAATGTTTGAATATCTGCGTTTTTATTTCCTGTAAAACTCACAACATAATCCTGAAAAGTATTCAGAAATGGCACATTCCAGGAATAATCACCCAGATGAAAGAAATTAATAATGCTTTCCGTTGCTTCAAATAAGGGCATATGCCTTATTCTTTCCAGGAAATCTTCATACCCTTCCGGAAAATATCCCCGAGATGCTTCCACAAGCTTATCGGCTTTCAAGGATACTTTGTCAGCTTCTTTATCTCCTTTTGAAAGAAGGAAGAATCTCAGCATAATTGCCCTGCTGATATAATCCTGAGGATCATTAACAACAGAGATTACAGCGATAATAAAAATTATGACCGGTGAATTAGAAAGCAATAATGAATCATTCGAGACTGCATTGAAATTATATATATTCTTTTTTGCAAGAGGACAATTGTTTGAATAATCTATCAGAGCATTAAGTACCTGTGCTCCTTCTTTCCCATCCCTGACAATTATACCAATATCAGAAGCTTTATACCCCTTGTCCTGGAAGGATTCAATAATAGCCGGCAGACGCTCAAGAATTGTATTTTGCCACTTTTCCTCACTGCTGTCAGATATGAATTCCAACCTGACGTATCCTCCGGCATTAAAACAAGGATCGGCCTGAACAGCTTCGGAATAGAGTTTTTTAAAGCTCACGGGCAGCAAGTCGTCCTCAAGTGACTTGTCAACATGTTCCGGAATAACAGTAAAAATGGTATTGTTAAATCTGATGATGTTAGAACGGCTTCTCCAATTTGTTGTCAGGGGTTCGCTGAAAATCCGTTTATTATCTACCATCCCTTCCAGAACAGTTCCGAGAATTTGCCAGTCACTGTTCCTCCAGCGGTAAATTGACTGTTTCACATCCCCGACAACCAGGTTATCATGTCCTTCGGCCATGCTATTATCGATCAATGGTTTAAAATTATTCCATTGAATTATTGAAGTATCCTGAAACTCATCAATCATGAAATTTTCGTAACTGTTTCCCACCTTTTCATATATAAATGGTGACTGATCTTCACAGGTAATAAGATTAAGCAGTTCTCCCGCATCGGAGAGAAGGAAAGTATTATCAGAGGTAGTAATAAGATGAACGTTATGCAGAACATCAGATAAAATTCCGAGCGCATAGATATAAGAAAGTACGCAACCGGCGCTATTGTAAAACACAATGTTCTCATCATAGTAATGTAAAGCTTCAATAAGTATTTTTTCAAGACCTTTAGAAAGGGCGCCCTGCAGTTGAGGAGCCATTTCCCCTGTCGTCCATCTTGAAGGATTATTATCAATCTCACGTACATAGCTGTTTGGCTCTTTTATATTTCCTGATACAAGTGTTCGTATGAAACCGGGAATTCCCTGACTCTTCCTGTAGAACAGATCATCAGAAAGGTCATAAAGAGTATAAATTTCTTCGGCTTTTCTTCCAAAATCAACTAGTTTTTTCTCAAATGACTGTGAAACTGATCTGATCTTTTCAATGTAATCAGAAAGAAATTTTTTATCCTTAAGTTTTGATTGCTCCTCAATGGAAAGTAGTTTGAATTTTTCTTTGAAAAGTTCGCCTGCAAGCTTTATAATACCCTCTTTAAGATTCCAGCTCTTTTCGTCATCAATATTAGACATTGCATACCTTATCAGCCAGTTCTTAAGCTGGTTGTCCCCGGTTGCAGATGCAATCAATTCATCTACTGCTGCGGACAATATTGTTGTATGGTCAAGCTCTATGTCAAATCCCGAATGAAGTCCGATTTCCCTGGCAAAAGCACGCAATACTTTCTGAAAAAAACTATCAATTGTAGATACGGAAAACCTTGAATAATCATGAAGAATGGCATTCAAAATCTCCATAGCCTCATTTCTTATCCACTCCTCAGATTTACCGGTTGATCTTGTCAATCCCTGAAGATAATCTGATTTGTCCCCCGCAGCCAGCTTATGCAGATGGTCCAGTATCCTGGATTTCATTTCTGCTGTGGCTTTATTTGTAAAAGTTACTGCAAGAATCTTCCTGTAATTATACCTCGATCTGAAAAGGTTTGCCAGATAAATTGCTGTCAGCTTGTAAGTTTTGCCTGATCCTGCCGATGCGCTGTATATAGTAAGTGTGCCTTGTTCCATTGTGGTCTAAAGGTACCGTTTTTTCCACTACCTTTGCGGCGTGAAGAAAAAAGTAGTTATAGGATTATCTGGTGGTGTTGACTCGAGTGTTGCAGCATGGGTTCTTAAGGAACAGGGATATAATGTTGCTGGTCTCTTCATGAAAAACTGGCACGATACTACGGGTCTTCTTCAAAGTGACTGTCATTGGGAGGACGACCTGATGTTTGCTGAAATGGTGGCTAAAAAACTCAGCATACCGTTTCATGTTGTTGATTTGAGCACGGAATATCGTCAGCGGGTTGTTGATTATATGTTTTCTGAATATGAAAAAGGAAGAACGCCTAACCCTGATGTGCTGTGCAACAGAGAGATAAAATTTGATTCATTTGCTGTGGAAGCAAGAAAACTGGGTGGTGATTTTGTAGCTACAGGCCACTATTGCAGAAAAAGTGAAATAGTCATCGCCAATAAAACTATATACCGGTTACTCGCCGGGAAAGACAGCAATAAAGATCAAAGTTATTTTCTATGCCAGGTGAACCAGGAACAACTCTCAACTGCGCTGTTCCCGATAGGCGACCTTACCAAACCAGAAGTGCGAGTCATTGCACAAAATCTGGGACTTGCCACTGCTCAACGGAAAGATTCGCAGGGAATCTGTTTTGTGGGTAAAGTTCATCTGCCAACCTTCCTTCAGCAAAAACTCAAAGCAAAGAAAGGAAACATAGTTGAAATTACAGATTTTAATTTGTATAAGACATTGCCTGATGGGTTACCCGGAAATGACTCCCCTGAGAGTGTGATAAACGGGATGACCGAACCTTTCAATTACGAGCCTGAATCCGGCATTCAGATCGGAATGCATTCCGGAGCTCATTTTTTCACCATCGGGCAGAGAAAAGGAATGAATGTCGGTGGACATAAGGAGGCTTTGTTTGTAATTGGTACAGATGTTATAAAGAATGTTGTCTATGTTGGTGAAGGACAGAACCATCCCGGTCTAAACCGCAAAGGTTTGTTTATCAAAAATGATGAAATACACTGGATCAGTCCTGATTTAAAAATGGAAGTTAATGAAAGCCGCGATTATATGGTAAGGATCAGATATCGTCAGCCACTGCAGAGTGCAAGACTGTTCTGCCGTGAGAAAGGGATATATGTTATTTTTGATACATCCCAGCGGGGCATTGCTCCGGGGCAGTTTGCGGCCTGGTATCAAAATGATGAATTAATNNTAACAAAATCTAAAAACTTACACTGAGTTGCACAGAGAAGCACAGAGCTTCACAGAGATTCAACAGCTTTGTTTTTTTTCTGAAAACTTACTACAAATACCCCGGCAAAAATCAGCAAAGTAGAAACAACCATAACAATATCAATATGATCCTGACCCATAAGAGTCGCAAGATAAGCGGCGATTATTGGCTGCATATAAGTATAAGTGCTGACTATGGTCGGACTTAGCCTTCGAAGACCGAAAGTTATAAGAAGATATCCCAGGTATGTTGCTCCAACAATCACAAAACCAATCTGCAACCAAGCTGTCAGGGGAATAGATGACCAGTCCATTGTGCTCCACTGATGATAGCCAACCGGAATATTTGTAAGCATGCCAAACAAAAAGGTCCATTTCATCACAGTAACAGGATGGTACTTTTCAAGCATCCTTTTAATAATTACAGTATAAAATGCCCAGCTGATCGTA
>PMIL01000002.1:0-1928 GCA_003157075.1 Bacteroidales bacterium
TCGTTATTGGCATCTCCCTGGTTGAGTTCAAAGAGCTTTTGGTAATCAGGATACAGCGAGTAACCTTTGCTTAAGAGAGCTTGTGCGGCATCAGCGGCTTTCTGCCATTTTTGCAGATCTTTTGTTGGACTGAACAGAGGAGAAGCTGCATAGAGGTACAAACGGGAAAGGAGAGCCTGGCAGGCATTTCCTGAAGCCCTTCCATAATTAGGATCGGTCGATTGATATTTATCCGGCAAAACTGCCATGGCAGCACTAATATCCTGTTCGATAAAAGCCACACATTGATCAAAGGTACTTCTCGTAAATTGTACTGCATCACCTAGTTTATAAACCTGGTCAACTATGGGTACTCCTCCAAACCTTTCAATGAGATTGAAATAGATGAACGCTCTTAAAAACTTGGCCTCTCCAATCAACTGGTCCTTATCATCCAATTGAACAGTTGTATTTTGCATTTTATCCAGGAAAACGTTGATCTTGCGAATATAGGTATACGCACGATCCCAGTAATACAAATAACCGCTGCCTGAAGCCCAGAATCCAGCTGCATCTCCGCCTGCCTGTGAAATATTGTCGGGATTATATGTGTTGAGTTTAAAAAGGTCGGCCCCGCAGCAAGGAGCATTGTCAAAAGCTTCATCTGTATATTTTGAATACATGTGGATGTAAAATCCATGAGGTATCGCGTTGTAAAGTTCATTCTGATAAGCATGTATAAGGTTTGCATCACTCCACACAGCATCTTCAGCAATTCGATCCTGTGGTGAAATATTCAGGATATCCTTACAGGTAATACTAAACAGCGTAAGTAATAATAGAAGTATTATTCTTTTTATCGTTTTCATAATTACTCTCGTTTAAAATTTGACATTAATACCAAAATTTATGATCCGCAGGGGCGGATAGGTCCCAAATCCACCATCTATTTCCGGATCTCTCCAAGTAATTGCTTTCGCCCAGGTAAATAAATTACTACCACTTACAAATAGGCGGATATTATCAAGACCTATTTTTTTGGAAAGTTTACTTCCCAGGTTGTATCCAAATTCAAGGGTTTTAACCCTGATAAATGTAGCATCGTAGAGGAAGAAGTCCGTAGCTCCAGGTTGATAGCTATCTGCCCGGGGCATTGTAGCGCCATCCTGGTTGTTCACAGTCCAGCGGTTGTTTGACCGGAAAACGGTATTATTGTCAAGATTTGTTCGCGCAAATGATTCAAGATTACTGTCATATGTCCAGGCCTTGGTTTGTCCTTCGAAATATAAGCTCAGGTCAAACCCTTTATATTCAAAAGATGATGACAGGCCAAAAACATATTCCGGAATTGCAGAATTGTCTGTCATATACCGGTCATCTCCGGTTATTTTACCATCCTTATTCAGGTCAACTATCATGATGTCGCCAATCTGGGCTCCATCGGCGTGTGGGTAATTGTCGTACTCTGCCTGGTTGTGGATAATTCCATTTGACTTATAATAAAGTGCTGATCCAAGTGGATGTCCGGTTTGTGTCATATAAGGCTGAGCTGGAGGTACCTCGTCCATATAAATGATCTTGCTTTTTGCAAAAGATACGTTTGCACCCAATGAATAGGTCAGTGCTCCAATTGTGTTGCGATGAGTCAAAGTCAGTTCATACCCGTGATTGCTCACTTTCCCGATATTCTGGTCGGGTAAAGCGGGAAATCCAAATATATGACTTACCGAAAGGACAGGCTGGAGAAGGATGTTAGATCTTGTTTGGCTAAATATTGTTAGTTCAACGCCAAGTAACCCTTTCCAGAGAGAAGCTTCCAGTCCAAAGTCCAGTTTCTTGCTAACCTCCCAGGTAATATTGGGATTGGGCAATGTGCTGGAGTAAATGCCCGGCGAATCTTTTCCACCAAAAACATAATTGTTACCAAACTGGAAAGCCTGCAGGTATTG
>PMIL01000002.1:1941-9763 GCA_003157075.1 Bacteroidales bacterium
AAATTCGAGCAGGTATTTGGATTTGAAATCATAATTCAGACGACCAAAAAAGTTATTATATGCACTCTCTGAAGCGCTACCTCCGGTATTTGCATCACTCGGATTCGAACTTCCTGCATTGATCTGGGGAATGGATGCGCTGACAAAATTCTTCCGATAGGCCATTGCATAACTATAGTCCATCTTCTGTTGCTCAGTCCCTATCATAGCCGAAATATTATGGCTCTCAGCGATCGTTTTTTTGTACGACATTCTGAAATTGAACAGGGAAGTCGTCCACCTGCTGTATGTATCCGTTACCTCTATAGGTTGAAGAGTCCACTGCGTGTCATATTGCCCGGTTTGAACGTTGTACTCATTATACCAGGCCGGTTTGCCGAAAACCTTCTCGAACTGATTTCTTAAATCGAAATTGTAAGAAGCATCCAGTACAAGGCCCTTAACAAATGGTACTTTATAAGTGGCCGTAAACGTTGATTGCATAGGATAATTCTTAACTTCATCAAATCCCCGCCGGTCTGACAGGAGAGAACTTTGACGGAATCGTCCGGGAGCAATCAACCCATTGGGATATATTGCCACTACGGTTGGGTTCGAAAACAATATGCTGGCAAAGTCAGTTCCAACTGATGCATGCCGGTTAGAGGGTATAGCACTAATATTCGCACCAACGGTCAAATTCTCCGATAAATCAGCATCAATCTTAACCCTTACATTATAACGCTTATAGCTGTCGTCTTTATGTACATAATTACCACCCTGATCTGACGATTGGAAGGAGAGAAGATATCTTACATTTTTTGATCCTCCGCTTGCCTGAAGATTTAAATTACTCTGAACCGCCCACTTTCTTGTCGATACTTTACTCCAGTTGGTATTCGGGTATAAAACGGGGTCAGAGCCATCACGGTATTTCTGAATTGCATCAGCCGAATAGAATGGTACGAAACCACTGGAAGGCCTGCCCTGCCTGTAAAACTCGGCTTCATTGTATGATTCAGCAAATACGACGGCATCCTCCATAACCGGGTTCTGCGTAGGCTGGTTAAAGGCATAATTGTATGTCACATTAAATGTAGGTTTACCTTCAGATCCATGTTTTGTGGTGACCAGGATTACCCCGTTGGCTGCCCGTGCACCATAAATAGCTGCCGAAGCATCTTTCAGCACTGTTATACTTTCAATATCTTGCGAATTAAGGTCCTGCAAAGTATTATCACGTGGCACACCATCGATGATAATGAGTGGAGCATTAGTATTAGTCCCATTAAGATCAAACGTAGCTGCACCACGAATCAATATGCTCAGATCCTCAGCTCCAGGTTGTCCGGTACGCTGGTTGATGACCAGTCCGGGAAGTTTACCTGCCAGAGAACTTGTAACGTTTACTGATGGACTTTGAGCAATCGCAGCACCATCAACTTTCGATATTGAACCTGTCAGTGTTTCCTTTTTTTGTGTACCATATCCTATCACAACAACTTCCTGAAGGGATAGAACATCAGATATAAGCTTGATATTGATAACATTCTCATTGCCATAAATTACCTTTTGAGTAGCATAGCCAATAAAGGAAAAATCAACGGTCGCTCCTTTAGCTGGCCTTGGTAGGATGAAATTTCCGTTAGCATCAGATATAACTCCAATAGTAGTACCTTCAATACTTATATTGACTCCGATAACAGGTTCACCTGTTGATTCATCAGTAACCTTTCCAGTTACACTTTGCTGCTGACTGGCTGTATTTTTAGAAATTACGACGAGATTGTCATCAAAAATCTTGTAGATAACATCGCCCTGATCAAAAAGCCTGTTGAGAATGCTTTCGATATTTTCTTCATTTATATTGATGGTAATCTGTTTATTAACATCAATAGCATCAGATCTATAAAGGAATTTGTAATCGCTGTTTTCCTCTATTTTTGTTAATACATTTCTAATTGATTCCCCTTTTATGTCAAATGAAAATTTTTGGGAAAAAGTTTCTGCCGAAAGACTTATCAGTGAAAAAAGCAAAAAAAATGTTGATAGTTTCATAATAAGCAGAATTTTTTTTAACTGATTATTTTTCATAGATTTGAAAGTTTTTAGTTAATAGATTAACGGGATGACGTTAAATGGATTTCGTCCCGAAGAGAATTAAAAACTCTAGAATCGGGAAATGCGAACACATTTTCCGATTCATTTTTTAATAGGATTGATGTTTCATAGGCGTCAGGTTTTAGGTTAGTTTAGGTTTAATTATTTATTTTTGATATTAGTTAGAGGCGATTCCTTTATTGGATTTTCTGACAGGTATATGTTATTATCATCAAACCGGTAGTNNCGCTCGAGCTTAAAGGCTAAATCCTGGAAATTTTCATTATCGAAATATAAAATATTGTTTTTCCAGGATGTTATTAGTGACGGATCAACCTTCTCTTTTGAAATAATCTTATCCATTACAGCTTTTACCGGAGGAGCGTTCTCAACCTTCTGATTTTCTTCAATATTTTTTTGCTCCTCTACAACTTCATTTTTGTTAAAAAAGGTCACTTTCTGATTAGGCTCCAGGGTTACTAGCTTATTAACTTTACCCGATGCACCCGATTCCACTTCCAATCTTCCTTCGACCAAAGTCGTTTCAATTGTATTTTCCTCCGGATATGCCTTAATATTAAATATCGTACCCAACGCTTTTATTCTAATATCAGAAGCAGTAACAACAAATGGTTTATCAGGATTTTTCTTAACCTCAAAATATCCTTCACCCTCAAGAATAACCTCCCTTCCCGATTGATTATAATTATTGAAGTATCGGATTTTGCTTTCAGAGTTTAACCATACTTTTGAGCCATCAGGAAGCAGCACCTGTGTTTTAGATCCCCGGGGAGATATAATTTCGAACACTGATGGATCTGATTGGATGCTTTTATCAATGGGCTTTGTAAATAAATGACCAATGCCAATCAGAATAACTAAAACAGCTGCTATCCTGATAAATATATCAATCTTTTTATACAATCCGATCCGCCTGGAAGTCTTCAACCTATTACTAACCTGTTCCTTAAAGGATCTGAATGCTTTACCTGAATCATATTCTTTACCCGTTTTTACAATTTCAAGGGCATTCCAGACGGACTCGGATTGTTTAAAAATTTCAACATTTTCCTGGCTCTGTGCAAGCCAACTAGTCAGTTTTTGTTTATCATCATCAGAGGCTTCACTCTTTAAGACTCGGATAATAATATCCAACATTTCATTCTCCATAATAAATCATTTCATTTAGTAAGACAACATAATCAATATATACGATAAAAGCTTTTAGGTTTATTTTTATAAAAGTGCGCTTAAAAGAAAACCTATCCGGCTAAGATTCTGATAACCAAAAGAAATACTATCAAATAATTTTTAACTGCAAACCTCAGTTTTTCGAGCGCAATAGAAGTCTGACGATGTACAGTGTTAATTGTAACACCAAGCTTTTCGGCAATTTCCTGATGCTTTAAGCAATCAAAACGGCTCATAATAAATATTTTTCTGCATTGTTCCGGTAGTAATTCGATTTCTGCAAGTATTTTTTTTTCAAGCTCGTTTGCAATCAACAGAGAATCCCCTGTTTCCTGGGAAACATAAAATAAATCCTGAGCTTCCTTCAGCAACTGAGTATAATACACATTAAACTTATTAATTACCTGGAGATGTTTTAGATGATTCAGACAACCATTTCTTACTGAAACAAAGAGGAATGATTTAAAAGAACTTTTAATATTCAGATGGCCTTTCTGTTCCCATATGTTAATAATCACATCCTCAACAACCTCTTCTGCAATTTCTTTATTCCTGGTAAAGTTCTTAGCATAGATACACAGTGAAGGATAAAATTCTACGTAAAGTCGATGAAATGCTTCAAGTTCTCCTTTATTGATACTATCCACCAGTTGTTCCTCAGTCATAGGAGTTATATTATTTACAGATACACGGAAAATTCATTTCCGGCAATTTGTCTATTTGAATATCTTATACGACAACAATCAATATATAAAGTACTGAGAAAAAAACGAAAAATACTAATACTTTTTTCAGTTTTTTATATCAAACAGAAAATCCATTTGCCCTGTTCTCCATCGTTAAAATAAAAAAAGCATATAATGTCTGGTAAGTTTAAGGATTCCTGACTTTGCATTATTTTACCTTCTGGTTGTCTTATCAGTAAAGTTAATACGTGGCAGCATCAAATTTCGCGGTAATATAGACTTAAACCCGGTCAAATAGTTCTTTTTTTATTCTACGACAATGTGACATATAAAAAGTCCGGTGTGCTGATCTACAAGGGAATCATAAGATAAAGAGGCAGATATTCCCGAACGCTATATTAAATTTCTGCCTCCTGAATGTCGGGTTATATCTTAATTTGCTGGTTTACCATAAACCTCCACTTCACTAATTGCTACTGTTTTATTCTCTGAACCTGGAAATGTTATCCTAAGGAAACGTCCTGCCGAATTACTATCAACCAAATGCTTTTGAAACTTGTTATCACTATCATTTTGGTTTTGAGTAGCCAGCAGCACCCAGCTTATGTTGTCTTTTGACAATTCAATTTTATATATCCCTGTTTCAACTGAAGGAAACAGAACCTTTACTTCCGACACAATATAGAGGTTTTCCAAATCGATCTGCAACCATTTGGAAGGGTCGTTCATAGTTGCCTGCCAATATGTTGTTGTGTCTTTATCATTGGCCATATTTGCAGTTTTCCCTCCGGTTTCGCTGCTTGCCCTGGTTGGCTTTTGGAAGGCAATATTCACTTTCGAATTGATATCTCCAGATTCCTTTTGAATTTTGTAACGTATGTAAGGCCTGTCTGCCACTTTGGGAGTTATGCCTTCGATATAAACCGGAGTTCCTTTGGTTTCGATAGTGATTTCGTCGCTTTGTATTCCTGCTGATGAAGCTTTAATTACGGTTTTGCCACTATAATATGAACGGAACTCTGTTGCGGCTTTCCCATCTCGGATATAGATATCGGAAGAATTACCAAATGTTATTGCCGTTCCGGTGGGAAATTCACCCGGACCAGAAACAATCTGTAATGTTACATCGGGAGAGTTACTGAGCTGCTTACCGTCTTTATCCAACACTGATACTATTAGATATATATCGTCAGTGCCAAAGGTATTTGAAATGATTTTCTTATCTGCGGTAAGTTTCAATTTTGCAGGGATACCTTCAATAGCAGCTTCAGGTGGCGGAATGTGTTTATATTCATTGCGATACCAATACCACATATTCTTTGGCAAACGGAAATAATCAATCATACCCATCAGTCCGAAATCGCCAGCACGGGTGCCATAATCGAATGCACACCAAAGGGCTTCTCCGCTTCTCCAGGGAAATTTTTCCTGCTGTAAATCGCCCCACCCAGGTTCAGACTTGCCCGGACGATTGGCAATAGTTGAACCATACTCGGTAATGACATTGGGTACTCCCGGATTGATAAACAGTCTGGCTCCATCGCCATTATAACCAGCAATATCGCCCAGTTTGTCTATTTCTCCTCTTTGGCAGCCTCCTATCCCGACGGGTCNNTGGTTGCGATGAATACGAATCATATCACGCAGGTCGGATTTGACACTTTCATCGAAAAATGGCTGATCTTCCTTGTTCATTGGGTAAGCGCCGGCACCTGTGTACCAGTTATCTGTCTCACGCTGGTTTCCGCCGGAGCCCCAGAAATCATTTTCCTCCCAGAGTAAAATACCCAGCTGATCACAGGCATCGGAAAATGAAGGGTCGTGAGGATAATGTGATCCCCGAATAAAATTCATCCCACAATCCTTGATCATACTGACATCGCGAAAAATGGCGGCATTGGTCACAGCGCTGGCCCAGCCTGCATGATCCTGATGTACATTTGCTCCTTTGAAATAATAATGTTCCCCATTCAGAAAGAAACCTTTATCGGCAGTCCACTCCGTCCATCTGAAACCAAACATTGTTTCATAGTAATCCAATATAGTTTTACCATCCCTGACAATGCTGATTGCCTTGTACATTGACGGATGTTCAGGATGCCAGAGTTCGGGAGCTTTTATAAATGGGGTTGTCTGATTGAACTCAACCAGTGAATCAGTCAAAATCGGTTGTTTTGAAGTAACGGAAGCTACAATTTTTCCGGAGGAATCGATGATTTCGGTTTGTAAGATATACTCTTTTTCTGCATGACCATCGTTTCGAACTTCAGTCTTTATATTAACAACTCCCGATTCTTTGGAAAGATTGGGTGTGGTAATATAGGTACCATACCAGGTAACATGCACCGGATTAGTTACAACAAGATAGACATCGCGGTAAATGCCACCTGTAAAATTATGGTCACCGTTACGGGGAGCCAGACGGGCATTCCAATTGTTATTTAACCTCACAGCTATAACATTCTTTCCTGTTTTCACCTTATCTGTAATATCAAGTGAAAAACCTGTGTAGCCGCCAGGGTGGGTCCCAACCAGTTTCCCGTTAACAAAGATCCTGGCATCGCGAAACGCTCCTTCGAATTCAATGAATATGCGCTTTGATTTCCATTTGGCCGGAACATCAAAATACTTACGATACCAACCATACCCTGTGTACCATTGAGCCGATTGAAAATATGGAATGCTAAAATTATGAGGTAAGTTTATATTGCTCCAATCATTGTCAACGTAATCCTCTGCTTCCGCTCCGGCATAATCGCCCAGCTTAAATTTCCATTCGCGGTTAATATTGATTTTCTCCCTGCCGGCAGAATTTGTTTTAGAATTCTGGCTGTATGCGAAGAATGAGATCTGCAAAAAGAGAATAATAATTAGCTGTTTCATTTAAGTCTGACTATTTGATTCCAGAGTACCTTTTATTTCACGAACCTGAAGGATTTGATGAATATTGCTCCATCTTTACCAGTGGGGAATGTTATAAATACATCGTGGTGTCCTGTAACATTTTTGACTGCTTTAGTGAATGTTTTCCAGACATTTTCACCACCAGTTGCCGATATCGGGATTGTTGCGATCGGTTTTCCATCCTTTAAATCATCAATCCGGATTTCTAGTTTACCGTTAACAACGGAAGAAACCTCCAGCTCAATTGCTGATGGTGATGTTTTCCCAAATTCCACTCCCGAAATCATAAACCAGCCGCCATTGGCTGAAGTATTGGTAACAACTTTCCCGGTTTCTTTCTTAAGAGTTGTAACACCAA
Organism: Bacteroidales bacterium; assembly: GCA_003157075.1. GTDB lineage: Bacteria > Bacteroidota > Bacteroidia > Bacteroidales > VadinHA17 > LD21. The sequence goes on from PMIL01000002.1 coordinate 9,160, forward strand.
AGTAGTTACTGTAACCTGCAGCCCGAACAGAAGAAAAACCGTCTTTACAAATAAAGAAATCGAAATCAGCGGGTTTTCCTTCTGCAAACAAACCCACACTTGTACCTACCCAGGAGTTATAATTTGGCTGAACCTTATCAATACTTACAGCACTAATCGGATCTCCCATGGAACTCCAGGTATTACCATCGCTGCTGCAGAAACCTTTCAGCAGGTGCTCGTTTCTTTCCAGTTTTAACCAGACAATGCTGCCAAACTTATTCGAAATACTTCGGGTTTCGTTACCCAGATCAAAAATGATTTTCTTACCATTATTGTTGCCAGTATATAATCGGGAGATAACACGTTGATTTCCGTTAGTGAGATAGATTCCGGCTTTAGTAGTGGAATCGGTGGCATCCAGATCAACCCTGGTAACAGCACTATAGTAATGATCTGTTTCTTTCTGAAGGATATGTGTACGCTCGTTGTCAGGTGTTAGTCTGATCCAACCTTTTCTGGCTGTTAATGAATAACCGGCAGCAGCCTTTTTTGTCATGAAATGCCAGTTTGGACTCAAAACATTTGACTCAAAATCATCACTTTGAACACTTCTCCACAAGAT
>PMIL01000281.1:0-13414 GCA_003157075.1 Bacteroidales bacterium
TAAATCCATTATGCGAACTCGGAATAATAAGTTGCGGAACAGGAAACGGTTACGCCAGAACATTAAACAACCCAATTCCCCTGAGACAACAGATTGAATTAATGCTCCACCCTGGTTACTGTGAGATGGATCTTGGCTGTATCACTTTCGTGGACTCTGCCGGGAGAAGAGTTAACAGACTTTTTGTGAATGAATGTCAGATTGGCATTGGCAGTGATGTTGCCTCAACCGTCGGGAAGAAATCAAAGATATTCGGTGGCAAGATCTCATTTGGACTCGCAGCCACACTTCTCGCAATGAATATGAAGCCGTTGAATCTCGAAATCGGTTATGATAACGACTTTCTTAAAAAATACAAACTGCTCGGATTGGTAATAGGAAATGGAACCGAATGTGCCGGTGGGATGAAACTCACCCCTGATGCAAAATTGAATGACGGATTTTTTGATATCCTGTCAATTAATGATATGACGATAGGGCAACGTATGCTGAATCTTTCAAAAGTATACTCGGGAACACATGTTTTTTCGCCTCACTTTTCTGTAAAAAGATGTAAAAAACTCGAGGTCAGATCTGATGTGAAAATATCAGCAGAAGGCGATGGCGAGATACTTGGATTTTCTCCTTTTGATATTGAAATTTTACCATCAGCAATTAGAATAAAAACAACTATTGCTAATAATTGATAATATGAATACATCACTTGCACAGATTCGCAAAACTTGGTTTGAAATAAGGATATTCATCTCACTCTCGATTGTTACTATAATCTCATTCCTGTCGTTTTTACTTTTCAAAAATGATCCTTCAACCTTAGAAATTGCAGGAAGAAGCCTTGGTTTAACTTCAATATTATCTTTTCGTTATGGTTACATTTTCGTGGCTTTTCTTGTCATGTTTGCATCGTTGATCCGCATGTGGGCAGGGAGCATTCTTACCTCAAAAACCGTAATGACTTTTAAGATTCAGAATAGGAAACTGTCTCTCTCCGGACCATACAATTTTGTAAGAAATCCTATTTATTTTGCTGATCTTCTAGCGTTTACCGCTCTTTCGCTTTGTCTGAGACCAATCGGTTTGTTCATCCCGGTGTTGATTTATATACATTATTATCAGCTTATTAAATATGAAGAGGAAAAATTAACTTCTGAATTTGGAAAGACCTATTCGGATTATATTCACTCTGTACCAGGAATTTGTCCGGGAATAAGACAGATCAGGGAAATGTTTAGTATTCCAATGAATTTTAAATTAAACTTTGATGGTTTCCGCCATAATGCTCAATATATTCTCTTCATCCCGGGATTGATTATAGCCTCCTGTACAGGTAATTTTTTACTGGCAATTCTGATTGGGCTGCCAGCTGTTATCGACTGGGCTGTTATCCACACAATTATAGGAGTTTCCAAAGAGTCAGCCTCAGTAGGAATTTCATTGCCTCTTAACAGAAAACTCAGTCACTCAAAAGTATTCAGGGATATTTTATACGCTCAATGCTGGGAAGATCCTGAGATGGACAGGATAGCTTTTGGTATAAAACCCGGAGATGCAATATTAACAATTACTTCGGGAGGCTGTAATGCCCTGGCATTCCTGATAGACGACCCTGAAAGTGTGACTTGTCTCGACATGAATCGGTTTCAGAACTATCTGCTCTCTCTGAAAATAAGTGCTTTCAAAACTCTTGAGTATAATGAGACACTGGAATTTCTCGGAATAAAACCTTCAGTAAACCGCTGGGAAATGTATAGAAGATTAAGACAGGAACTATCTGAAGAAGAGCAGTTATACTGGGACAGCAAAAAAAATGATATAGACCTTGGCATAATTCATTGCGGTAAATATGAGAGGTATATCCATCTCTTAAAAAAAATATTCAGAGTGCTTATCGGCAAAAAAATTATATATGACTTGTTTAATTCCCAAAGTCTGAAAGAACAACAAATATTATTCAATACAAAATGGGACAATTTAAGATGGAAGCTTTTTTGTCGTATTTTTTTAAGCAGGTTTCTTGCCGGAATATTCTTCGATAAAGCATTTTATAAGTACATCGATCCTTCATTCTCGTTTTACAGATACTATAGTAAAGCCATAAAGAGAGCAATAACAGAACTTCCCGTTAAAGGAAATTACTTTCTGTCCTATATACTTTTAGGAAACTATTTAGATGACAACCTGCCTCCGTATCTGAAGAAAGACAATTACGAAATTATCCGGGCCCGAGTGAACCGGATTAAAAAAGCAACCTGCAGTTGCCAGCAATACCTAAGATCCCAGCCTGTCGAAACAATCTCAAAATTCAACTTCACAAATATATTTGAGTGGATGTCCGCTGAAGAATTTACCCTGCTTCTGTTAGAAACATTGCGAGTTGCAAAAGAGGGCGCAGTAATTACTTACCGTAATCATCTGGTTACGAGAACGCGTCCTGAAATACTTAAAGATCAGATAATACCTGATGCACAATTATCGGATAATCTTATTAAGAGTGACAGGTCCTTTATATATAAAGCATATGTGGTAGAACGAATAAAGAAGAATTTATGTCATTCGTAGTACATGAAATATCATTAAATAAAGGTTTAGAGGATTTTCTTTCTGTTGCGACAGAAGTCTACAGGAAAGATCCAAACTGGATTCCTCCTCAGATTTCTGAATTAAAAAGAGTCCTTAATCCATTGAAAAATCCATATTTTCTCGATGCATCTTTAAGGATTTATGTTTGTTATTCTGATGGCAGGCCGGTAAGCAGAGCAATCTCTGTCATGAATCATAATTACTGGACAAGATGGAACAGGAAGTCAGTTTTCTTTGGCTTTTTTGAATCGATCAATGACATAAGAGCTTCAAGGGTTTTGTTTGAGAAAATAGAAACAGACAGCAAGGCATGCGGAGTGGAATATATTGAAGGACCATTTAACCCTAATCATTATTCCGAACTTGGAATTCTGACCGACAATTTCGATGCCCCTCCTTCTTTTTTTGAAACCTATAATCCATCTTATTATCCGTCTTTGCTAAATGATGCCGGTTTTTTTGAAAGCAACAGGTTTCATACCCGGATCAATAAAGATATTTCAACCACACTGTCAAAAAAATATCCGAATCATGAAAATGAATCAGGAAGCAGCAGGATCACAGTCAGAAAATTCAGCATCTTAAGATTCAAAAGAGATCTTAATATCCTTCGTGAGATTAATAATGATGCCTTTGCGAATAACAGATTTTTCCTTCCGCTTTCAATTGGTGAGTACAGGTTTTCTGCCAGGTATCTCTTTTTAGTTACCAGTCCTTCACTCATATTGATAGCAGAGCATAATGGCATTCCAGTGGGCGCAGCTCAGTTTGTGATAAACTTTAACAAACTGATCAGGAACTTTAAAGGCACGATCATGCCATGGCATGTGCCTGTTCTGTTGTGGAAACGGAGAAACTTAAAGGAGCTGATAGTATTTACTACAGCGGTAAAACAGTCATACAGGAAAACCAGGGTATTTGCCTGTATGTTGAAATCTGCAGTCGAAATCTTCAGAAAATATTCCTCAATATCCACAACATGGATTTCAGACGAAAGCCTGGGAACAAATCTTGATATTTTACTGGATATGAAACCCGGTAAACACTTTGTAATTTTTTCAAAACAATTATAAACCGCTTTTATGCAATCAAATGTAATGGTACTTGGACAGCTGATAAAGGGCTGGGGACTCGACGCCAATAATAAAGGAGAACTCGTTACAGGCGGATGTAATACCCTCAGCCTGGCAAATATTTATGGAACTCCGCTGCATGTAGTAGATGAAGCAGGATTAAGAACCCGAGCCCGTTCATTTCTTGAAACTTTAACATCAAAATATCCCGGCAAACTATCTGTTCATTTCGCCTTTAAATGCAACCCTGTTCCCGGTATAATTAAAATCATTAAGGAGGAGGGGATCAAAGCGGAAGTAATGAGCGAGTTTGAATTGCAGCTCGCTCTGAGACTGGGATATACAGGCGATGAAATAATTGTAAACGGACCTTATAAGACAGAAAGGCTCATAAAATTATGTCTTGAAAACAATATCAGGTTTATTAATGTCGACTCGCTGTTCGAGCTAGAAAAAATCAACCAGATCTGCAACAAATCAGGCAGGAGTGTGGATGTCTTATTCAGAATCAATCCCGATTTTATTCCGTCAGGTATGAACAAAGGAAGCCTGGCAGCCAGCCGTTCAGGGTCTCCTTTTGGAATGAATCTACAGGATGGAGAACTGAAACAAGCGCTTAACAGAATATCAGGAATGAAAAAAATAAGATTCCGTGGACTTCATTTTCACATTGGTTCAGGTATCCAGGATCCTTCTGAATTTACAAAGGTTATTTCAGGACTTAGAAAAGTTCTTATTGAAATTGAAAACTCAGGATTAAGTATCGATATTCTCGATGTCGGAGGAGGCCTTGGACTGTCAAATTCTTATGAAATGACTACGATGGAATTGTTATTCTATCAGGCATTTGACATTCTTCAATCAGTAAGAAAGCCAAACAGGAAAACAGCGTTTAGTAATTACGCTGATTGCGTTACAGAAGGAGTACTGTCCCTGTTCACTGACAGACAAATGCCTGAACTTATTTTTGAACCCGGAAGATGCCTGACAGGTCCTAACCAGCTTCTTTTAATCACAATCCATCAGGTGAAAGACCGGAAAGGAATTAAAAAATGGCTTGTAGCCGACGCCGGAATCGGAACAATAACCATGCCCACATATTATGAGCAGCATGAGGTAATTCTGTGTAATAATATATGGAGAAAAACTTCAGAAAAAGTAACCATTACNNGGAAGGCATCAGCTTATCAGAACAAGAGAGTCATTTGACAATATGATATCTCGTGATTCATTTTGAAATCAAAAACATATTAAAATTTATCATCATGAAATATAAAATAAATAAAGTATCGGATTGTTCTGACCTGCTTAACATCGCAGATAATTTAGCTGAAGAAATAGCACGAAAAGGCAATGAACTGGTTTCACAAGATAGTAATTCCAACTTTGTCCTGAATATTATTGACATTGAGTCACCCAAAGCATTCAGGAGGAAGACCCAGGAGGAAATGGTTGTCTCGATAACTCTGATCAGGGAGCCTGTTGAAGATCTTAAAGCATTGTGCTATGTGGCACTGGTAAAGAGCATCTCCAACATGCTGTTTTGTATCTCATTAACAGGAGGTAATGAACTGCAGAAAGCATACAGCATTACTCCTGAAGTGGGATTTTTGGAATTCAAGTATGATCCTTCTGCCATATATACCTACATGTATCCGGTAATCAGTTCTCATTTCGTTTTGAGGAATAAGCTCTATGACAATCTCCTGTTTAATTCAGATGAGACAATCCATGAAGTTGAAGAATTAAAAGCTTATGGAAAAGAGTTGGGCAGTTTAGGAGTACTTCCTGCTCCATTTCCATTAGCGAATTTCCTGGAGAAGGACCTTATCGATCAGTTATACAGATTATACCAGATAAAAGGCCTCAGTTATGGAAATCTGAGCATCAGAAATGTAAGTTATAACCTCTGGAACATTTCATATTGGATGACCGCGCGCGGAGTTGACAAATCAAACCTTAAAGGATTCGGGAAAGACATACTTCTTGTTAAGGGCTTCGACAAGGATAATGGAGAGATGCAGGTTTCTGTTCCGCAGGTATTTGATCCGAGGATAAGAGTCTCAGTAGATGCGATTGAACATTTTATGATTTACAGGGAATTTCCCGGCGTAGGTGCCATCGTGCATGTTCATGCATGGATTGATGATGTTATGTGCACAACACAAACCTATCCATGCGGAACATTCGAACTTGCAGAAAATGTTGTTGAATTGCTTAAAAAGACCAGCTCACCCGAAAGAACAGAGGTAGGTTTAAAAAATCATGGTCTGACAATAACCGGACCCGATATCAAAGATATTTTCTCCAGGATCAGGGGAAGGCTGAAGATAAAAGTACCAATGCTGAATTGAGTATTTGCCATTGTAGCGTTTTGAATCAACGTGTTGTAGCAATTTGCTACAAAATATCAGATTTAAAAACTAATAAATTTCATACATATCTGTATATCTTATATTTAAATAGACTGGCCTGAATTTTGAGTTTTCAGATAATACACAAATAAACGAGGAGATACCTGAAAATCCCTAAAAGAGTAAGGAGTGAATGCTGAAAAACTTAAGAGTAAGCTAACAGTTACTTATCAGATTATGAAAAAAGAAGGCATGTTAATAACGGTCCTTTGCATTTTGGCTCTGTCATCAGCAGAGGCACAGGTAAACAAGGGCAGGATACTACTCGGCGTTTCAACGTCTTTTAATTATTCTAATTATGGGTCCGACCTGATGAGTCTGGGGTTTACGACGATCAAAAGCAGTTCGACATACCTTACAGAAGCTTATTCTGATAAGATTACAACTTTTAATTTCCTGCCCAAGTTCGGCTATCTCGTCGTTAATAATCTGGCAATAGGACTGGATGGTTGTTTATCCTCTGTTTCTCAAAAAATTACTCCCAATGATAGATATAGAATGACCACTTTCGGTTTGGGCCCATTCGTGCGATACTATATTACTGGTAAAAAGGTTATGCCTTTCTTCGAAGTTAACAGTGAATTCGGATCAATTATAATGAAGAATGTATATCAAAACAATAGCAATAAAAGCCGGACCAGCATGAGTTCCATCGGCGCTGGAGCAGGTATTGCAGTTAAGCTTGGCGAAAAAGTGACATTTGATATGATGGCAGCTTATAATTCAGTGACTGAAAAGGCAAAGGAATACAATACCAATAATGATAAAACTGTACAAGGAACATTGGGCGTAAAGTTTGGGTTTGTAATACTTCTTGGCTCCAACTAGATTAATAATATTATTTCAAATATGATCCCACATTAATCATTAATATTTTAACTAAAATTATTCCGCTATGAAAAAACTAGGATTTATTGTAACTATTCTCATGGTACTGGCAATGGCCGGTTGTAACAAAGAGGATCAGGAATTGCGCATGCAGCCCATTAACAGAAATGTCAATGACAACTTCTGCTTTAATCAGGGTAGTATAAAAATCGCCGTTTTATCTGATTTGCACTTCATGGACCCATCGCTGTTAAAATCAGATGGCAGCGCTTTTCAGATGTATTTGATGCAGGATCCAAAACTTCTTGCTGAAAGCGGAGCAATCCTGCAACAAATCCTGCACAGATTAATAATTGAAAAACCTGATCTGGTTCTTATTTCAGGCGACCTAACCAAAGACGGAGAACTGGTAAGTCATAAATCACTTCTGAAACAACTTCAGGTTCTTGCGCTAAATCACATTAAAGTCCTGGTGGTACCGGGCAACCATGATATTAATAACCCTGATGCAAAGCTTTTCGATGGGGATAATGCCACTCCGGTACCCAGTATTACGTCAGGTAATTTTAGGTCGCTGTATAGTGATTATGGCTACAGCAACGCAATTGCCAGAGATCCCAATTCGCTCAGTTATGTATCCGAGCCTTTCAAAAATCTCCGGATACTTGCCCTGGACGCAAATGAATATTATAACAATACACCATCATACTGTGTAGTGGCTGGAACAATAAAAGATGCCACAATGGAGTGGGCAAAGCTACAGCTGGCGGAAGCTAAAGCCAAAGGGAAGACAGTCATAGGCATGATGCACCATGGTGTTATCGAGCATTTTATGGGAGAATCAGTATTGTTCCCAGACTATCTGGTTGATGAATGGGGCACAAAAGCAGATGAACTTATGAAGGCTGGTTTAAAAGTCATCTTTACCGGACATTTCCATTCACACGATGCCGTAGAGAGAACACTCGGTAATTTATCACTGACTGATATAGAGACCGGTTCTCCTGTAATTTATGATTCTCCTTTCAGGATTGTAAAGCTCGTCAATAATAAACTTTATATTACAACTCAGCATATTGACCATATTTCATTTCCCGGGCTTAACGGGATCTCTTTCCATGAATATGAAAAATCGTTTTCTCTTAAGGGATTTGAAATCCAGGCAAAATATATGCTGATGAATCCACCTTACAATATCCCGGAGGAAGTGGCAGATCAGGTTGCTCCGGTTTTCGCTGAGGCTATGCTTGCTCACTTCGGAGGTGATGAAACCATTTCAGCTGAAGCAAATGCAAAAATTCAGGCAATAAATGACATTTCTCCTGATCTGGCCAATATTATCTATGGTCTGTATACTGATCTGCCACCAGCCGACAATAATCTCGTAGTGGATCTTAAATGAATCCGTATTAAATAAAATGAAAGACAAAAGACACAAGTAAAAAGACAAAAGTGAATTGAGATTTCCCCAGGGATAATGCAAAAGAGAGACGGGAACAACTACTTTTATCTTGTGACTTTTGTCTTTTATCTTAAAAGGAATTACTTCTCCAACTATTTGCTATCAACTAACATCGGAAGATTCTTCCCGTTTGTCATAAAGATCAGTTTCGCATTTGGAGAAGTGTTAATTGCCTTGATCATTTCATATTGCAATAACCTGTCACTAAGCCCCGTGCTAAGTATCTTCTGGTAATCCGCAATACCCTGTGCCTCTACTCTTTTTCTTTGAGCTTCCTGAGTTTCTTTTTGGAGAACAAATTGCATTTTCTGAGCATCCTGTTCGGCATTTATTTTTGATTCAATTGAAGCTTTTACGGATGCAGGCAGGGTAATATTTCTCACTAAAAGTTGTTCCAGCAATAATCCCCTGTCCTTGAAATTTGCTTCAATAGTTGAGAATATCTTGGCCTGAAACTCATCTCTTTTAGTGGAATATAATGCAACTGCGTCATAATAAACAGCATTATCCCTGATTTTTGTCCTGCATATCGGACGAACCAGAACATTACGGTAATCGGTTCCGACCTCCTTAAGAATACGAGGTGCTTCTGCCGGCACAACTCTGTAAAGAACGGTCAGGTCAACTACTACCTCCAGACCATCTGCAGTTAAAACACGAATAGCATCGTCACCCTGTTTTGAACCCTCATCCTGAACCCCTGACATAGTATAATTTTCTGTTCTTATATCGAACATAACAACCTGCACTAAGGGATTAACAATATTCAATCCGCTTTCAAGAATATTATTATTCACTTTACCAAAGAGTTTCTGCACACCTACCATACCTGGTTCAACCTGAACAACACAAGCGATAGACATTCCTATCAGAACCACAATCACACCGGCTGTCTTAATCATTGACCTGTACTTGCGCAACAGAGGTTCATCAGCTTTGGCAGCGACAAATCCGATAATTAGAATTATTATACCTACAATTATTACTGTCATAATTTTGATGGTTTTAAATGAGACTATTGAAATTTAAAGGAAGTTATAAAGGTAATCAGAAAAACGAGATTGTTAAATTCAGTTATCATAATGATGCCAGCCTATCATTTGTCAAATTAATTTATCTGAGATGAATTCAGATGAGTCACTTATTTTGTTTTTTTAAATATTTATCAAGAAAAACAAATACTTTACTAATGTTTTTTTCTGTCTCGTAATTTGGGCCTCCATGATCAGTTCCGGGAAGCAGTTCTATAGTTACATTTTCCTTACCAAGGATCTGTTCAAGCTTTTTGGCAAGATTGACCGATCCCTGGTATGGCACCAGATGATCAATTAGTCCATGCTGAATAAAAAAAGGCGGGTCGTCTTTTGTTATATAAGTTTCAGGATTTGCAGCTTTAACGAGTTCAGGTGCATCATCCAGGTTTTTACCAATAAGCAGTGATTCAGGTGAATCAGGCACAGAGTGGATCATAGGATTACTGACTTTGCTTTCTTTAAGCTGCTCATCCATTTTAAGGAAATCGGTAGGACCAAACCAATCCACGACAGCTTGAATCCTGCTTGATTTATCTGCATTACCCTGTGTAAGATCTTCAAGTTCCTTTACGCCACCCGAAGTTCCAAGCAATGCTGAAAGATGACCACCGGCTGATCCTCCCCATGCTGCCACCTTATCGGGATTTAGATTATATTGTTTAGTGTTTGCTTTTATCCATCTTAATGCAGCCTTAACATCATAAATCTGTGCAGGGAAAATTGCTTCACCACTCAGACGGTAGTTTATTGAAACAACTGCATAACCGTGTTTAAGACCTTCAAGCATAGGGGTCACCTGGCTATCTCTTTTATCGCCTGACATAAATGCGCCTCCGTGTATTGAAAGAATAACAGGAAAAGGGCCCTCTCCTTCAGCGGGGATGTAAATGTCAAGTTTCTGAGATTGTGATTTTGAGTCATAAGCAATATCCAGCCATTTCCTTTTTATACCATCAATATTGGGTCCGCCGGTTTGTGCGAAAGATGATCCCGGTGCTTCAATTCTGGCAGCCCATCCTCCTCCCGGAGCCATATGAATGTTCAACTTGGTGCTCTTCGAAATTTTAAAAACTTCCTTTTTATAATCTGTAGCATCTCGATCAGCATTAATGCCATCTTTAAATACAACAGCCTGATAATCTCCATCGCCTAAAAATGAAAAGTCAAGTGTCAGGTCACGTTCATTCCAGTTACTCATTGCTCCAGCGAACCATACTTCTCCCTTTCTTCTGGCAATAGCCACATACTCTCCTACTTTGCCATTAAGTGCTACAGTTTCATCAAAAGTAGTTGGAACCTTAGTAATAAAATCCGTGCATTCCTGCTCTTTCATATAGACTGTTGGGTTATCTGAAAGCATTTGCAATGGCGCTTCAAATACAACATACATTGCTAATTGCTGACAACGGGTACCCTGACTCATTGGATTAGAGCTTATCGGTCTGAAGTTCTCCTTATTTGAATTTCTCATTGCGCCCGGAGTATAATCCATAGGACCCGATATCATACGTACGAAAGGAATAGTGACTACGTAACGTGGCTGATCTTCGATCGCCCATTTATAGTTTTCCAATCCTTTAACACCTTCAAAACCTATAACATTCGGATAGGTCTTCTGTAAACCTGTAGGTTTATACACACCATGGAAATCTATCAGAAGATGATTATTTGCTGCCTTTTCAGCAATCTCATAAAGTGAAGCCACCGCTAACTGATCGTCACGATCGACAAAATCAATTTTAAATCCTTTCACTCCCATACCGGAGTAAAGCGGAAACACTTTATCCATCTGTTGTGTAACAGCATACCATGAAGCCCAAAGAATAACCCCAACATCTTTCTGTTTACCATAATCTATTATTTCCTGCAGATTCAGTTCCGGTCTTATTTTGGTAAGATCCAAAGCCAGAGACCACCCTCCGTCAAGAATTATATATTTTATTTTATTGTTAGCCGCAAAATCGATGAAATATTTATAAGTTATTGTATTCATCCCGGCTTTAAAATCAACATGTGAAATATTTCTGTCGTTCCACCAATCCCATGCGACCTGACCCGGATGAATCCATGATATATCCTTTAGCCGCGATGGAGATGACAACTTCTGGACGATATCATTATTAAGTAGATCCTTGTCCTGATTACTGATAACAATAATGCGCCAGGGGAAATTCCGGGTACCTTTAACTCTTGCAATATAGTCAGCTCTTTTTGTGGGAATAAGATTAATGCCGCCATATCCATTCAACTTTGCTTCCAGCGGGTAAGGAGCAAATACACCCATAAATCCCTTATGTGTCTCATTAATATTCAGGTACATACCCGGGTAGTCTTCAAGATCGGCTTCCAGGATAACTGCTTTTTTGTTATTTCCGACATCAACAAGTACCGGCATGAAAGCAAGAGAATCACCGGCAAATTTTGAAATATTGATCTCCTTGTAGAGAGCTTCAAATGATGAATTAAAAATCTTGCCATCTCTGTAATCCCACATATACGGGATAAACGCTTTATGGTCGGCAGTGAAATTAAAATTAGCCTCTTCGCCTTTCACTATAAGTTCATCTTTCCTTTGTGTAAGGAACCGATATGCTACTCCTTCATCATATACCCTGAAAATTACTCCATAGTTACCTTTACAATTAATTATCAATTGATTAAACTGGTCAGTAATAGAAGATTTTTTATAATTAACCGCAGAAAATACATTGTCAGTTTTAATGACTTTAGATGATACAATTTTCACATTTGCTCCAAGAATTTCTCCGTTTTCCAGCTGAAGTGAAATTGCAGAAGGTGATATAATCTGCTGGTCGTTATCCCGGACGGACCATTGAAGCTTATTTCCGGCTTCAACATTTAAAATGATTTTACCATCAGGAGACTTTATTTCAAAGCTTTTGATTTTTTGTGCGCTTAGCATTGTAAAACTCAACATTGTTATAGCAAGTAATCCAATTATTTTAGTCTTCATTTGAGGTATATTTTATTGATTCGTTCATCTTGTAATCAGAGTAGTATGCAATACTACAGGTATTGCCCCGATACGGGGTCCTCCCCAATCTGTTTCGTCACCATTACGGATACGCAACAGTTTGAAAACCCCATTCTCATAATGGCCCTCTTCTACTTTCAGGTACTGCCACGCCTTTCCCAGATTAGCTCCAAGCGGTTTAAAGGTGAAGTGGCACAATGTTCCGATCAATACAAATTCGTTTTCACCGAGTTGTACCACCATGGCTTTGCCAATTGGAAGGGAATTTATTTGCTCAGATCGTCTCATTGAAACACCGAACGATATGGTTGCCTGCCATGAGCCAAGATCGATTACCTGTGGTGCATGATCCTCACGCTCAACAGCAGCTTTGATTTTTCCTTCAAAAGCCCATTTCGCCAGATCTCTCATCATAGGGTTGGCCATGGCGTATTCCTGGGCTATGGGCGCCAGACGTTCAGCTGTCTCAGAGTCCTTTGAACCCTGTCCATTATCGTCTATTCCAAAAGGTGAAAATCCAATACCTCCGTGGGCAAGTACTGCATAAAAATATCGCACAAATTCCTCATTAGAACCGATTTCCGGTACAAATAATGCGTTATCAGGCTGGTCATATAATTCAATTACTTTTAAAGCCTGCACACTTTCCGGCAAATAAATATCCGGAGCTAAAAGGTCTATGGCCGGAGCAGCAGCTTTCCAGATCGGAATCACATTGTCGGTTGCTCCACCACTTTCATATGTCGAAGCATTGGGGTTACTTAATGGATCACGAAGTGCTGCATTTACATAAAGCGGTAATTGATAAACAGCTTTCCCTGCAGCTGCAACATAACCAATATATCTGGCCACGGACCATGCATGGAAATACTCGTCAGCATTGTCCCCGAACACCTCCTTCCAGGAACCTCCTGAAACATTAGATTTATTAAGAGCCCTGAGCACATCAGGTTTAAGCAATTCGGCTGGAACAAGACCCTGAAACAGTTTCTGGGCCTCAGGTGAATAATCACGTACACTGCCCCAAG
>PMIL01000281.1:13493-17371 GCA_003157075.1 Bacteroidales bacterium
AGTACAAGATGCATATTGTGCTCTCTGCCTTGTTTAAGTATTATATCTATCAGAGAAAAATCGAATTTACCTTGCTGTGGTTCAACCTGCTCCCAGTAAATCGGAATTTCAAGGGTGTTGGCATGCATGGTTTCAATAGCAGACCACACCTCTGGAAGCATAGCAGGCCAACCACTGGAATTATGCACCTGGCCTCCAAGCATCAAAAAAGGCTTTCCATCCACAAGCAAGGCATGACGTCCATCTTTTTCAACAATCCTGGGGATTCCTCCACTTCCGTCTTGGCCAAAGTTCATGCCAACTGTCATTATCATGACAAAGCACATTACCGTTGTTTCAATAAGTATTGAATGTTTATTCATTTTGCTTAATTTGTGTTATTAACTATTCCCGGAAATTTTCGAAAGAATCTGTAAAACAGCACGATAACAATAAACCCGTCTGTAAAAAGACAGGTAAAAGGAAACTAAAGATAATGTTTAATTTAAAGCTTTTCAATAACATAACCTGGCGGGGATTACCTTACCAAATTTAGTTAAAGAATTAAGCCGACCGACCTGGCAGCAAAGAATTATTTGCCCCTGGTAACATATTTGGTAACCAGAAGAATTTCTGATGATGACATACCGGTCCTTGGGCCCATATTACTGATAATACTTTTCCATTGTGCTGAAGTATAATTATCAGGTGAATACAAACCGTGACAGCTGTTACAATTATTGATATAGAGTGTTCGTCCCTGCTGCAATTCACCCAATGTGGCAGTTGCAGTAACATCAGTCGTTGTTGGTGTATAAAGTGAGCCCCCGGAGGTATTACTTTTTTTGCAGCTCATTGTAAGTAATATAAGTCCTGCAAAAATGCCCAGAAAATAACGGTAGTTCATCTTTTTCATAATGAAAAGAAATTTATTATTACTAGTTTGATTCTATTATAACAGAATTATTTGGTTGTTATTGCGAAAAAGATCTAGATTATTTAGTAATTTACATATCTGGATAGGTCCTTTTCTGATTAACAAACCCGGGTGGATTTTGTTCCATCAGGTTTAAACCTTTTGAATTCAGCGTTGTTAATATATTAACGTAGTCTTAACTGTTAAGAAACGTTAAACTTTCATCATATTCTCATTTTCAAGGAATAAAACTCTCAAAATATATGTCTTTAAATGAAACTGAAACAAAATTCCTCATTTGACAAATACAAATAGTCAACAGCTGAATAGCAGACTAGTAGAAAAAGGACTAAAATTAAGAGCAATGAATAGCAGATTTTCAACTTTAATAATATCTTGTTTTTTTTGTATTTCAGCCGGAATAAATTTAAATGCGCAAAATAAAGTATGGTCAGTCGATGATTGTATACAGTTTGCACTTGACAAGAATATACAGGTACAAAAAGCGCTTGTCAGCAATAGTATATATGGAGAGGATCTTAACCTGGCAAAATCAGCATGGTATCCGTCACTAAGCGGATCTGCAAGGCAGAATTATACCTGGAACAATATAACAAATTCCACAACCGGGGCAACTGTTTTCAAGGGGACCAATGGAATTAATATCTCTGCTAGTTCTGCTATGACAGTCTATAATGGTTCCAGGATCCGTAACGGGGTGAAACAATCTGAAATAAATTATGAAGCCGATAAATATAATACTGAAGTTATTAAGGAGACAGTCAGTCTCAATATACTGAATGCCTACCTGCAGGTCTTGTATGCTGAGGAGCAGGTAAAGAATGATAATGATCAGATTGCTTCATTGGCTGAACAACTTAATTTAGCCGGGGAAAGGCTTAAGCTTGGGGTAATTGCCAATTCTGACTATTTACAGGTAAAGTCACAACTGGCAACAGAAAAGCAGACTCTTGCTACTGCTCAAAGCCAGCTCGCGCTTAACAGGATTTCACTGATGCAGTTAATGGAGTTCCCTATTGCGAATAATTTCCAGATAGCACACCCAAATCTAGACAGCCTTATTAACCAGAAAAGAACGCCTGATCCTGTTGAAGTTTATCAGACTGCTCTGGGAATAAAACCGGAAGTAAAAAATGCAGAGCTTGCCAAACAAAGTTCACAGATCGGTATTGATCTTGCTAAAGCCGGTCATTATCCGAATATTTCTCTGAATGGAGGCGTAGTGACTTCGTACTCAGGTTATCAGACAAGTTTTTCTACCAGTTATAAACCCGGATCTTCATTTGGAAGTCAGCTTTCAAACAATATCAGTCCGGCTCTAGGTCTTTCAGCTTCAATTCCGATCTATCTGAACAGGCAAGTCAGAACAAATGTAGCCGTAGCAAAGTATAATCTGAATAATGCGGAACTAAATGAGTTAAATACAAAAGATGTACTCAGGAAAGCCATTGAACAGGCATGCCAGGATGTTACTTCATCTCAGATTGAATACGAATCAAGTGTTGAGGCTTTTAATGCAGTGAAAGAATCATATGATGTAGCTTCGGAAAAATTTAATCAGGGAATTATGAATTCCGTTGATTTTCTCATTCAGAAGACAACTTTTATCACATCAGAAAGTACACTTCTTCAGGCAAAATACAAGTTGATTTTTAGTTACAAAATACTTGACTTTTATGCAGGCTTACCCCTGTCGTTCAACAAAAACAGTAAATAATTAATATCAGAAAAACAGAAAAGTGATGAAAAGTCGAAGAATAATTAAATTGACGGTAACCCTGCTGGTTATATTATTTATGATCTTTATAGCAGCTTCATGTCATAAAAGCGGTAAAGACTACACCTTTGAAACTGCAGTAGTAAAAAAAGGGTCGATCATAAATACAATTACTGCAACAGGAACTGTTGAAGCTGATACTACTGTTTTAATCGGAACACAGGTCTCAGGAGTCATTAAGAAAATATATGTTGATTTCAACTCACATGTAAAGAAAAACCAATTGCTGGCTGAGCTTGACAAAACACCTCTGATAACTCAGGTACAGCAAGCTGAAGCGTCACTGGATGATTCAAAAAGCGAAGTTGATTTTCAGAAAGCCACATATGAAAGGTATCAGGCTTTACTTGATAAAAAACTTGTAGCCCAGGCTGACTATGATCAGGTAAAATATAATTTTGATAAAGCAAAGGCAAATCTGAAGACTGCTCAGGCCGGCTATGACAAGGCCAAGGTTAATCTGAGCTATGCTTCAATATTTTCACCAATAATTGGTGTTGTTCTTAACCGTGCCGTAGATCAGGGACAAACTGTTGCTGCCAGTTTCAGTACGCCAAACCTTTTTACTATCGGCAATGATCTCACACAGATGCAGGTTCAGGCCGCGGTCGATGAGGCAGATATTGGCCAGCTTCGACAAGGTCAACCTGTCAGCTTTACAGTTGACGCATATCCTACCGAGACTTTTAAAGGTGACGTAAGACAGATCAGATTACAGCCGGTCGTTACATCCAATGTGGTCACATACACAGTGATCGTAAATGCTCCAAACCCTGACTTAAAACTGATGCCGGGAATGACTGCAAATATTACAGTACTCGTTCAAAAGTTAGACAGTGTATTAATTATACCGGGAAAAGCCCTCAGGTTCACTCCTGATGCCACATGGTTGACTGCTTATTATAAAAACAATCCGTTACCACAGAGACCTGGGATGGGGGTAACTGGAGGACAAAGTGGCGCAGGAAATGCAGGTGTTACTGGTGGAGCCGGGGGAACAGGAGGACAAGGGGGCGCAGAAAATGCAGGTGTTACTGGTGGAACCGGGGGAACCGGAGGTGCCGGAGGACAAGGTCAATCTGTTAACAGCCAGAGACCGGGTGGTACAGGAGCAGCAGGTCAGTCAAATACGGGAGGATTCCAGGCCGGCGGTCAGTCAGGGAAAAAGCCCGTTGTAGTCTGGGT
>PMIL01000055.1:0-31655 GCA_003157075.1 Bacteroidales bacterium
GTCTCAGGGATTAAATTCGAAAACGGACAGCCATTAATTACACGTGAAATTGATGGGGGGAAAGAGGTTGTAAGTGTGCCGGTACCATTTGTTGCCATTGTTCAGAAGGGTATTGCTAAGGAGCCCCGGATAGCTGCTATGCGGGGTATTATGATGGCCAGATCAAAACCTGTAAAGGTTATTGAGCCGCTGCAGGTTGAACCTCTTACTCAGATTGTGGAATTTGAAAAACCTGCTCCCAGGGCAGCATGCAAATTTATTGATGCCGAAAACCCTGCCCAGCTTCTTAACCTGCTGCAGAACGAGGCAAAAGTAATCTGATAATTAGTTAAATAACAGTAAATAAAAGAATATGTCAGTACTAGTATATACCGAGAATTGGGACGGAAAATTCAAGAAACTTTCTTTCGAACTCGTATCTTATGCAACAGGCATTGCTAAAATGCTCGATACAAAAGTAACAGCTGTATCAATAGGAAAAGTTGATGAGAACGAGTTGATCCGACTTGGGACATATGGCGCAAATAAAATCATAAATGTGATCAGCGATAAACTCACAATATTTGATAGCCAGGCCTATACAAGCATTTTATCTGAGATTGCCTCTAAGGAAAATGCATCTGTAATTGTAATCTCAAATAATAATGAAGGAAAAGCAATTGCACCCAGATTATCTGTCCGTTTAAAAGCAGGAGTAGGATCAGGAGTAAGCAAACTACCTTTGAGTCTTAATCCATTCACTGTTTATAAAAGGACCTATTCCGGGAATGCCTTCGCCCACGTCGTTATCAAATCGGATATTAAAATACTCACTCTTGCTCAGAACTCTTTTGATCTTATTGAGTCACCTGCTAATGCAACAATCGATACAATAAATCCTGCTGTTGACACGTCTTTGTTGAAAACGACCATAAAGGATACTCAGAAACAATCAGGTAAAATACTTTTAACTGATGCTGATATAGTTGTTTCAGGCGGTAGGGGAATGAAGTCGCCAGATAACTGGGCACCATTGGTAGAACTCGCTTCCCTGCTTGGTGCAGCAACTGCTTGTTCACGACCGGTCTCAGATGAAGGATGGAGACCTCACGAAGAACATACCGGACAAACGGGGAAGATCATCGCTCCGAATCTCTATATAGCAGTCGGCATCTCAGGAGCAACTCAGCACCTGGCAGGTATCAGTTCATCAAAATATATTGTTGCTATTAACAGCGATAAGGATGCTCCTATTTTTGAAGCAGCACAGTATGGTATAGTTGGTGATGCATTGAAAGTCCTTCCAAAGCTTGTCGAAGCTGTAAAAGAAATCAGAAAATAATTTTTTTGCCACTAAGGCGCAAAGGCGCTAAGAACTCTGATATGGAAAAACTTCTCTCAATTGAAGAGGAAAAAATTGGGAAACAGATTGTGAATGCTTCATTTATAGTTCATAAGGCACTGGGTCCAGGTTTACTTGAGAAAGTGTATGAGGTGTGTTTAAGTCATGAATTACGAAAGTTAGGTTTGGCTGTTGAAAGACAATTAGATATTCCAATTATAAAAGACGGAATTCGGAGATATGTTAATACAAAATAATCCTTTGCGCCTTAGCGGCTTTGTGGCAAAAAAAGTTAAAAAGGAAAATTTACAACCATGACAAAACAGATAATATTTGCAATTACTCTCTTAATCACTTTTGGAGTATTCTTTTATACAATTAGAAGGATTGTCAGCTTTTTCAAGTTTACCAGACCTGCATTCCCTATAAAAGATTTCGGAAAGAGAATAAATGTAATGCTTTCTGTGGCTTTTGGACAGACAAAAATCTTCCGCCGCCCTGTTATTGGTTTATTCCATGCGCTTGTTTTCTGGGGATTTTGCATTATTATCTTTGGCAGTATAGAGATGGTTATTGACGGATTGACCGGTTCGGATAAAGTATTGAAAATCCTTGGACCTGTCTATAATATCCTTATGGCATCAGGAGATATTTTTGCTCTTATTGTCGCAGTTTCGATTATAATCTTCCTTTCAAGGCGGCTCTTTTTTCATATAAAGAGATTTGAAGGGATCGAGATGAAAAAACGATCTCATACCGATGCCAATATCTCACTTTCACTCATTCTCCTGCTGATGTTGTCATTAATGGCAATGAATATCGGATATCTTGGATGTCAGAGAATTGCAGATGGATCAACTTCAGGGATTTATCCGGTCGGAAGATTGCTTATCACTTTTTTACCCGGATTGAGTGCTGATAAATTCAAATATATATATGAGGCAGCATGGTGGTGTCATATACTGCTGATATTTCTCTTTGCTAATTATCTTCCTTATTCAAAGCATTTCCATGTTTTTATGTCAATACCTAATGTGTTTCTGTCGAGACTGGATCCCCTGGGCAAACTTCCAAACATGGACAATATCACAAAAGAAGTTAAACTGATGCTGGATCCGGATACAGCATTTGCCGCGCCGGCAGCAGAAGTTCCTCCTGAACGGTTTGGTGTGAAGGATGCTGAAGATGCCTCATGGAAGAATTATTTTGATTCTCTTGCATGTACTGAATGCGGAAGATGCACCTCGGTTTGTCCTGCCAATATTACGGGCAAGAAATTATCACCACGGAAAGTCATAATGGATCTCAGGGCCAGAATGAAAGTGAAAGGCCCCCTGATGGTTAAAAATGGAAGAGACTTCAATGATAACCATTCTCTTTTAAGAGATTATATTTCTGAAGAAGAGCTCTGGGCCTGTACAACATGTAATGCCTGTGCAAAAGAGTGCCCTATTAATATCAATCATCCGACTCTGATCGTTGATATGCGCCGGTATCTTGTAATGGAAGAGGCATCGGCTCCAGGCGAACTTAAGGCTATGTTTAATAATATAGAAAATAACGGAGCTCCCTGGCAATACTCAGCAGAAGACAGACTTCTGTGGGCAAAAGATCTTGAATTAAAAATTCATTAGGTTAAGACCCCCTTTCTTATCCCGCCAAAGCGGGAAGTTTTACTCCGTCCCCCATGGGGGAAGGTTGGGAAGGGGGTATAAAGAAGAAAAGCATAGCAATTAGTTTATTTTCTAGTAAGTTATTAATAAAAAGGAAATAGCAAAATATGGAAACCCGGAAAATTGAAATCCCTTTAATGGCAGATCTTTTTGCAAAAGGAGAGAAGCCGGAATACCTTTTCTGGGTAGGTTGTGCGGGTGCATTTGACGACAGATACAAAAAAGTTGTAAGAGCATTTGCCAAAATACTCACTCATCTGAAAATCAGTTTTGCGGTACTCGGGAAAGAAGAGATCTGCAATGGTGATCCTGCCAGAAGAGCAGGAAATGAAATGCTCTATCAGATGCAGGCCTTGCAGGTAATTGAGATTTTTAAGATGTATGAGATAAAAAAAATACTTACTATTTGCCCGCACTGTTTTAATATTTTTAAAAACGAGTATCCCGATCTTGGAGGAAATTATGTAGTTGTTAACTATCTCCAGTTCCTTAACAGCCATATTGAGGATGGCAGCTTAAAGATTGACAGTGCTTCGTTGGATAATATTTCTGTAACCTATCATGATCCGTGTTATCTTGGAAGGGCAAATGATATATATGATGAACCCCGGAATATTCTCAGGAAAATTACAGGCAACCTGGTTGAAATGAACAGGAATAAAAGTTACTCACTTTGCTGCGGTGCCGGAGGAGCTCAGATGTTTAAAGAGGCAGAAAAAGGAGAGAAAGAAGTCTATATGGAAAGAACAGAAGATGCTCTTAAAACCGGAGCAAAGATAATTGCAACAGCATGTCCGTTTTGCATGACTATGCTTACAGACGGACTTAAGTACAAAAACAAGGAACTGGAGATCCGGAACCTTGACATTGCCGAACTTATTGCACAATCGATTGATTTATAGAATAGTCCAAATAATTATGTGACAACAATGGAAAATAACAAACTCTTGAAAAGCGGTGAATTTCTTGTAGCTGAGATTGAACCGAAAGATATTTTTATTCCTGAAGAATTCAATGAGGAACAAAGAATGATCGCTCAGACATGCAGCGATTTTCTTCAGGCTGAAGTTTATCCCAATCTCGAAAAGGTAGAGCTGAGTGACAGGGAACTGATGAAATCCATGTTAAAGAAATCAGGAGAACTTGGGATGCTTGGCATTTCAATCCCTGAAGAATTCGGAGGATTCGGACAATCATTCGTGACCCAGATGCTTGTAGCTGAAACAACGGGTGCAGGTTATTCATTTTCCGTGGCTTATATGGCCCACTGCGGTATAGGAACTCTGCCAATAATGTATTATGGAAACAGGGATCAGAGGGAGCGCTATGTTACGAAACTGGCTTCAGGAGATTTTATCGGAGCATATTGCCTTACGGAACCGGGAGCTGGAAGTGATGCCAATTCGGGAAAAACAAATGCAAGATTGAGTGAAGACGGGAAAAACTATATTCTGAACGGGCAGAAGATGTGGATAACCAATGCCGGTTTTGCCGATACACTTGTNNATATCCCGGCGTTGTTATTGGTCCTGATGAACATAAAATGGGAATCAAAGGATCTTCAACAGCACAGATATATTTCAATGATGTGAAGGTTCCTGTTGAGAACCTGCTTGGTAAAAGGGGAGAAGGTTTCAGGATTGCATTGAGCATTCTTCATATGGGACGTCTGAAGCTTGGGGCCAATGTAATTGGAGCGGCAAAAAAAGCAATTAACGATTCAGTCAAATATGCCAATGAAAGAAAACAGTTCGGAGTATTAATTTCAACTTTCGGAGCATTAAAACACAAAATGGCTGAACAGGTGATACGTCTTTTTGCTTCAGAATCGGCAGTGTACCGTGTAAGTTCAGACATCGATAACCTGATGAAGAAAATGACTGTTGACTGTGGCGATTATGGCAGGGCTTCAATAGAGGCTATAAGCCATTATGCTGTAGAGGCAGCAATCCTCAAGGTCGTTGGATCAGAGATGCTCGATTTTGTAGCTGACGAGGCAGTTCAGATTCATGGTGGCATGGGTTACTCAGCCGAGATGGATGTTGAAAGAGGTTACAGGGATTCGAGGATAAACAGGATTTTCGAAGGAACAAATGAGATAAACCGTCTGCTTGTTGTCGATACCGCCATGAAACGTGCAATGAAAGGAGAATTCGATCTCTTCGGTGAAGCAGAAAAACTTTATTCCGGGCTGGAAACCATTACTGACAATAAGATTAATGGTGAAAGCTATTTCCAGGAAAAATCCAGATATATCAAAAATTTTAAAAATGCAATCCTGATCTGTATTCACGGAGCTTCAAAATGTTTTGGGAAAGGACTTATAAGCGAACAGGAGGTTCTTAATAATATTGCAGAAATGATGATGGAATCATATGTTTCTGAATCGCTTACCCTGAGGGTTGAAAAAATGTCATTAACTAACGGTAATGTATCGCTCTACAAAGATATGCTTGATGTTAATGTATTTGATACAGCCAGTATCATTCGAAAATCGGCACTGGAAGCTATCGGCTCATTTTCAACTCCTGATTCCTGTACATCTCTTATTAAGGCAATTGAAAACCTTTCGAGGGTAGAGTGTATTAATGTCAAAGAAGCAAGAAGGCGAATTGCTGATAAGCTGATTGAAGATAATACTTATAAGTTCTGATGTTCAATAAAATAAATTATAAAAAGGGGTGTCTCGAAAAGACACCCCTTTTTTATTATCATTAAAATTTCTTAATCCGTAATTCATCATATATTAATCCATTATATAGATATTTGTGAAACATTATTTAATAAATTTGTAAACAAAACAGTTAACCAGTGATAAAAGACCTGAATTCGGCAAATGCAATTTTGGAGTTTTTACTGTTAGTATACATACTAATATGACCAGACAGGTAACTGAGGTTGGCATATCATTTTTATCCGTCAGGGTTGTAAACATTTATCACTCTGATAAGTGATAAAGATCAATTATCCAAGTGCTAAAGAGCATGCATAAGGACTAATTTTGTAGTGTAGAGTGGATTATTAATCATGATAATCTGATATCTTTGTGAATAAATTAACAATATTCTAAGTATGAATCAGAAAATGAAAAGGATCAGACAGATATTCGTTGCATTAGTTCTGATTGCGGCAGTAGAAGGA
This sequence comes from Bacteroidales bacterium, assembly GCA_003157075.1. Classification (GTDB taxonomy): domain Bacteria; phylum Bacteroidota; class Bacteroidia; order Bacteroidales; family VadinHA17; genus LD21. The sequence continues at coordinate 6,136 of PMIL01000055.1, forward strand.
TTTTCTTCCTGTGAAAAGTATTCTTTCCCACAACCTGCAGTTGATCCAAATGCTACCTGGCATTTGCAAGCAGATATACAGCCAATATTCAATTCTAATTGCATAACCTGTCATGGCGGAATACAATCGCCTGACCTGAGAAGCGGAAAATCTTACCTGGCATTAACCAAAGGAGGATTTGTTAAATCTCCCGGAGAATCGAGTATCCTTTATCATCAGATTACTACCAATACGGATCATATTCCAAGAACAACTTCAGCAGAAAAGCTTAAAATCCTCTACTGGATCAGCCAGGGAGCGCTTAATAACTAAAAATATCTTAACCTGATAAAACCAATCAATATGAAAAAAATCCTAATCCTTTTGACTTTATCATTAAGTATAATTTCCTTGTTTGCCCAGGAAGATTCACTGAAACAGGTAACATCAAAACCGGTCAGGTTCACTTTTGGAACAAACACGCTGATCGATCTTAATACAACAGAAACTCCCTATAAAGGTGGCCTGCAGCTTGAGATTCAGCACCGTTTCAGCCTGATTGAAAACTATCATAACCTCTTTGGTATTTATGGATCGGCAAATACAAGGATAGCTTTAAATTATGGTATCACTGACAGGTTAATGATCGGTGCCGGAACCACAAAAGATAATAAGCTTCAGGACATTCAATGGAAGTACCTCATATTCAAACAAACGGAAGACAATAAAATGCCTGTTTCTCTTTCGTATTTTGGCAACATGGTTATTGACTTGCGGAGTAAAGACGTATTCGGACCTGCAGAAAATTTCAAAGAAATACACAGGCTGTCATATTTCACACAGCTTATTGTAGCCCGCAAACTAAATAATATGTTCTCAATCGAAGTAGCACCATCCCTGGTCTACTTCAACTCCGTGCCAAAAAACATTGATTCAACAGCAGGCTATAAGAACCTGAACCTTGGTATTTCTGCGGGTGCCCGGGCCAATGTATTTGGATCGCATTCAGTTATTCTTGAATATGATCAGTTACTTACAAAACAGAGCATTGCTGTACAGCCAAAGCCAAATCTTTCATTTGGATGGGAAATAAGCACAGCAACTCATACCTTCCAGATCTTTGCAGCAAACTATAATCAGATTATAAACCAGAGAAATCTTGTATTCAATACGAATGACTGGAAAAAAAGTCAATGGCTCATAGGGTTTAACATTCATGTCAGGTTCTAATACTATCAAGTAACCAGGAATGAAATTATTTATGTTCCGGATAAGTATTCTGCTGGCTCTTATCAGTTTATTTTCTTTTTCATCTTCCGGAAGTCCGCGATTTGATACTGTATCGGATACATTAAAGGATACAATGAAAGAGACAGTAAAGGCTACAGTTGTCTTTGTCTCTCCTTTTGCAGCCGCCAATGATCGTTGTTTTAAATGTCACGGACAGGATAAATATACGTATACAAATGAAACAATCGGGAGGGAAATAAAGGACATTATGTGTTCCGAACGCATTATACGCAAAAAGGAATTTTATTCATCGAATCATAAAAGTTTTGGTTGCACCGATTGCCATTCGGAAGAGTACACAAAGTTCCCCCATGCAGGGACTCTCAGGATGGAACAGAAATATATTTGTCTGGATTGTCATGGCGGTGATGCGAAGTTTGCAAAGTATCATTTTGAGGAGATTGATTCCGAGTATCGGAAAAGCACCCACTTTAAAATGGAGAACGACGGATTCTCATGCTGGAAATGTCATAACCCGCATACTTATAAGATATCGGTACGAAATGCAACAAATCTGAAAGAAACTATTGAATATGATAACTCTATCTGTCTGAATTGCCATTCAGACTACAGCCGTTTTCAACTTCTAAGCGACAAGGCGGAAATTGATCTTATAAAGGAGCATGATTGGTTGCCAAATCAGGCTTCACATTTTGCAAACGTGCGGTGTATAGAATGTCATACAAAAATAAATAACAATATACCTGTATCGCATCAGATCAGGCCAAAAGCAGAAGCTGTCAGGCTTTGTAATGAATGTCATTCGCAAAACTCAATACTTATGGCCTCACTGTATAAATTTGAATCTAAAGTACAACGCCGTGACGGATTCTTTAACGGCATAATCTTAAATGCTTCATATGTTATTGGAGCAAACAGAAACGAATATCTTAATTTGATAAGCCTTGGCATATTTCTGGTTGTTCTTATAATAATTGGAGTTCATATAGTATTCAGAATCAGGAATAAGTCAAAAACAATTAAAGAAAAGTAAGATGTATCTATACCCGAAATGGATAAGAATCTGGCATGTCATAAATGCGTTAGTGTTTCTGATTCTTATTGTTACCGGTTTAAGTATGCAGTATACCGACAAAGAAAATGCCACTTATGTTGTGGGGTTTGCAAAAGCTGTCAGGATGCATAATTTTGCAGCTCTCATACTGGTTATAAATTATATATTTTTTGTTTGCGGAAATTTTCTTTCAAAAAACGGAAGCTACTACAGAATCAGCAGGAAAAATTTCATGCCCGATCTGATAAGACAGTACAAATTCTACTCAAGCGGAATGTTTAAGGGGGAAAAACATCCGTTTCCGGTAACAGAAGAGCGCAAATTCAATCCTCTGCAAAAAATAACTTATGTCCTCGCGTTGTATGTGGCTGTCCCTTTGCTTATTATATCAGGAATAGGATTGTTATTGCCTGAAATTACTATAACTACAATTTTTGGTATAAGCGGACTCATTCTGACAGATATCCTTCATATCACCATGGGTTTCTTTCTATCGATATTTATGATAATTCATATATATACATGTACACTGGGGCATAAGCCGACTTCTCTTTTCAGAGGAATAATAACAGGGTACCATGTGTCTGAGGATGAATAAATAAACCATTTTGGTCATAATAATTTGCTCAAAATTTTATATATTTAGTGATAATTTAAAATCTAGGATTATGAAAAGGCTTAAATTATTTTTTACCGGTGCGGCAGTCATGCTGATATGTGCTACTCTTGGTGCCCAGCCAAAACCATGGGTAATTCCGGCTAACTTCAAAACTATGAAAAACCCAGTTGCTGTCGGCGATGCCAGTTCCAAGGCAGGACAGCTTCTTTACACAAAAAACTGTATGTCATGTCATGGAAAGACAGGCTTGGGTGATGGGGTTAAAGCCAGATCACTCAAAGATTTTCCGGGTGATTTTTCAAAAGCCGATTTTCAGAAACAAAGTGATGGTGATCTTTTTTACGAAACAAAAACAGGTAGAGGAGAGATGCCTAAATATGAAGGTAAATTAACTGATGATGATATCTGGAACATTGTAAATTACATGAGAACTTTAAAGAAATAGGTTCCTGACAAAAATCCGGGTATTATTACAGATTTGCACGATTATTGCATTTATAACCTTATATTAAAAATTGAAATATGAAAACAATGAAACTTCTTTTCGTCAGTTCGCTGATTCTCCTCTTCAGTGCAACATTAGTTGCCCAGCCTAAACCATGGGTTGTTCCTGCAAACTTTAAAGCTATGAAGAATCCAATAGCCAAAAGTGATGTAAGTGATAAAGCCGGCTTGGCTGTTTTTACAAAGAATTGTGCTGCCTGCCATGGGAAAACAGGTCTTGGCGACGGTGTAAAAGCAAGAGCTCTGAAAAATTTCCCCGGTGATTTTACAAAAGCTGATTTCCAGGGTCTTGCAGATGGAGAACTCTTTTACAAAACAAAAAACGGAAGGGATGAAATGCCCAAATATGACGGCAAATTAACCGATGATGATATCTGGAATACGGTTAACTATCTGAGAACACTTAAAAAATAATTCAGAAAAGATTTTTTATTGAAAAGAGGGTGTCTCAAAAGGGCACCTTCTTTTTTTTATATGTTCATTTCTTTTTGTTCGTCCAAAAAGAAACGAACCAAAGAAAAAGGGCGCCGGAAATGATAACTTCAACCTTTTTTGACAAAATGCCTTAAGCATCACGCTCCCAAAAAAGGTTGAAGTTCGCGCCATTTCCGGTTTGCCACCGCACGATCCCGCTCGAAATTACTGTTAATAATTATTGTAAAGTGTTGAAAAGGAAGGGGGATGCCTCCCCCCTCCAAGAACCTCAAATTAAGTAACTTGAGGTATGAAAGTTGTACTTATTTAATGTTTTCATAAGTAGCATCTGCAAGAGATCCCCAAATTCAAACAGCATATAATGAAACCAGGAACAAAAAAAGGCTGTCATTTCTGACAGCCTTTTTAAAATATCTGAGTATAGATATCGCAGATTATGGAAGTGCGGCAATTGAATTTGTCAGAAGGGTTCTGGAATACTTTGTATTATGAATTCCTAAACTATACTCTCTTAAGCAAAGCTGGAAATTGATAACTGCTCCGAACTGAGCATTCGTTAACACAATTTTCGGAAGAGTTAAGTTATAGGCAATTTCACCTGCATTCCAGGTTGTAGCAGGTGCCGGGTTTTGAAACACAGTTGCATTGTATGATGGTCCCAGGGGATTGTTAATTGGATCGTAGATATTCAGATAACCATCATAATTATTGGTTGTTAACCCAGCCCATAGGTTAGCCCCCGCCAAAACGTCTTCGGAAGTTCCGTCAAAATTATAATCGTAATTTACATAAGAATTTTCAGCAGAGACAGGGTTCCTGTTGAGAATATCAACTCCATTAATGGTCAGTTTTGCTGCAAGGCTGTTAAGAAGGGTTTTAATTTCAGACCTTGGTGCTGTCCAGGCAGCGGCGGAAGATGACATCGGAGATGCATTATGGCAGCCTGTTACATTACATCCGTTGAAGTTGCCTTTTGCAAAAAATGTATGGCCGCCTGTTCTTCCTGTGACAGGTGCCATATGGCAATCCTCGCATGATGCAACAGTTGCATGAGCAGAATTAGTATAACCTGAACCGAATTCTACTCCACCTACTCCGGCAACTATTGCACCAACAGTACCGTAGTGAGTATGGGTTCTGTAGCCTGGTTTGATAGTATTGATGTTTGCTGTGGAATTAGGACTGTTGCCATCAAAGAAAACAGTTGTGGGTGAACTGGCAAGAGCAGAATAGTCTATAACGTTTTTATCCCCGAATGATCTGGTGAACGGACGTGGCTGATGACATTTTACGCATAAATTGCTTTTGCTGTCATCCTGCGTAAGGTCAATGGTTTTTGCGCCGCCAAGAAAAGTCATGGGTACAGCTGCAGTGGTTGTCAGAGGCATAAAATCGTCATGAGTATACGTTGTGTGTAATTTGGGGTGACACATTGTGCAGCGCATCTCGCCATATGATTTATCAACAGCTGAAGCATAGGGGTTTGAGTAAGTTGTTGCAGGTGGTACAATTGTAAAAACAGTGGATACATTATTTGCAACTACATTCTTGAATCCTTCCGATGTATGACACGGAGCGCAACCCGCAGTTCCGGATTCACTAAAGGCAGCTTCTCCATAGGCATGTTTTGACAATTCAAACATTGTCTTAACAGAATCAATACCGGCTGAATTATGACATTCTTTACAGCTTTCATTTGCATCCTTCCCCGGAGTGCCCATTTGTCCTGCTGGTCCTTCGCATGCACTAAAAAGGAATCCTGCCGAAAACAGAACTGAGAATAATCTGATTAGGTTTTTCATATAGGGTCTATTAGTTAGAGTTTCGACACGCAATTTACAAAAAAGGTCTGTTATCATTATAACAGTTGATATGTTATTTATGATACATATAATTGATAGATATAGTGTTTATCGATGACAAATATCAATAGTAAGAGTGATATTTATTAGTTTTGCAGATTGTTATGTTATTATAAACCTATTTTTAAACCTCTAAAAGCGGAAAAATGGCAGTGTTAAATTTAGTTAATAACTGTGAAACGTGTACTCATAGATGGAAAAATTTTCAGCATTTGTCAAAAGATGAGCTGATGCTTATGAATGAAAACAGGTACGAAGCCACTTTTAAACCCGGGGAGACTATTATAAAACAAGGGTCGCCCACATCGAACGCCTTGTTTATGGCTTCGGGTATGGCAAAAGCTTATATTGAAGGTCCGAACGGTAAAAATTTTATTTTGAGCATTGCATTGCCCGGCCGGTTGATACTGGGCCCGGGCGCCTATGTAGATTCGAGACAAACTTATTCGGTTGCAGCAATTACTACCGTTCAGGCCTGTTTTATTAATATCGATATCTTTAAACAGCTGGTCAGGGTCAACGGAGCATTTGCTGAAGGTTTACTTGAAGATATAAGCGAAAAATCACTGGGAACTCTAAGCAGGATGGTAAGTCTGTCGCAGAAAAAGATGCATGGCAGACTCGCTGACGGGTTGCTCTATTTTTCTGATGTTGTATTTAAAAGTGACGAATATGAAATGATACTTTCCCGTCAGGAACTTGGAGAAATGACAAATATGGCCAAGGAGTGTGTTGTCAGGATTCTTAAAGAGCTGGAGGATTCCGGAGTCATCTATTCTGATTCATCGAAAATCAAAATTCTTGACAGGGAAAAACTTATCAAGATTTCCCAGAAAGGATAAGTAAAGTCAGAAGTCAGAAGTCGGAAGACCGAAGTCCGGAGTCGGAAGATCATTGTAGTGCACAAATGATTCCCGGTTCCTGAATTAAGATCATAAGAATCATATATTGAGCCATAAAAAAAATATTATTCTATCTTCGTAAGCTGTTTTTTGACTTCGGTCTTCCGACTTCGGTCTTCTGACCATTAAGTGAATATATAACATTTTAAAATTATGAAGTATCTCAAATTTCTCTTTTCCCCCGTTATGATGGGAATTCTCTTTGTACTTTTTGCTATAGCTATGGCGGTAGCTACTTTTTTAGAAAATGATTTCGGTTCTGGTGCGGCTTATAGTATGGTATATAACACAAGATGGTTTGAACTGATTATGTTGCTTCTGTCAATTAACCTTATCGCACAGGTAATCATTCTTAAACTCCTGCGGAGGGAAAAACTTACAATTGCTCTGTTCCATCTTTCTTTTGTGCTTATGATTATTGGTGCCGGTATTACAAGATATTTTGGATGGGAAGGTTCGATTCATATAAGGGAAGGTGAAGTACAGCAACAGTGTTATTCAAATGAGAAATATATCGGATACTCGGTTAAGGATAATAATGGGAAAACTATTGAAAGCCGTAGTGATAAATACTCAATGACCTCAGTTTCAGCTGATAATTATAAAAAAACCATAAAAGTCGATGGAAGGGAATTTGAGCTGGTACTTGCGAAAATAATTCCAAATGCTTCAGAATCTGTTTCTGATATTCCTGAGGGGCAGCCTGTAATTTCATTTCTATTGACAAAAAATATGACCTCCGCTGAAACTGTAGTTTTAACGAAAGGAGATATCAAATCAAGTGATGGCGTTACTTTTGGTTTTGGTTCATCTCAACCTGCAGACATTAATATTTCTCTCGACTCGGGAAAGTTTTTTGTGCAGTCCCGGTTAAATCTTGGTGAAATGAGCATGATTACAAAGGAAATTACGCCGGTAGAGACAGGTAAACCCGTTGAATTAAAGAAGATGCAGATCTTAACAGCAGGTGATATCAAAATCGTGCCCCAGCAGATGTCACTCTCGGGAATCGTTAATGCAGTCGCTGTAAAACCTGAACAACAGAATACAGGACAGAACGCCTTTATCTTCCATCTTATCAGCGGCAAAAAATCAGCAACAGTCTATCTGTGGGACAGGGAGACGGAAAAATCTGCTTCAGGCTCCTGTTTGGTCGATGGCAGCACAATAGAACTCAGCTATGGTTCAAAATTAACAACACTTCCATTCGCTATAAAGCTTAACAAGTTCATTCTTGAGCGATATCCTGGTTCAGCAAGTCCATCCGGATATAAGAGCGATGTAGTTCTTCTTGACAAACCTGTAAATGTTGAAAAGCCATTCATGATATATATGAATAATATACTTAAATACAAGGGCTTCAGATTTTATCAATCCTCCTTTGACCCCGATGAAAAAGGGACAATTCTATCAGTCAATCACGATATGGCAGGCATGATGGTCACATACACGGGGTATATATTATTGTTCTTCTTTATTATTCTGTCATTACTCAATAAAAAAGCAATCTTTCACACTATTACAGCCGGTAACTGGAATTCTGTTATAAGGAAAACTATTCCTCTGATTATATTTCTGCTTTTTCTGACAGGTACTTCAAATGTAAACGGGCAGAAACTCGTTCCCGGGAAATCTGTCGCCAGCGAACTGGGTAAAGTCCTTGTCCAGGATCAAAAGGGCAGGACAAAACCGCTCTTCACTCTTAGTAACGATATTCTCCGGAAAGTAACCAGGGAGAATGAATTTGAAGGACTCAGCTCAATGCAGGTATTCCTTGGCTTATATTTTGATTTTAATAACTGGAAGGATGTTCCTCTTATCAGGATTGCCAATATAGATATTCAGAGAAAGCTGGGAATAAACGGGAAGTATGCTTCATTTACTGACCTTGTTGATCTTGAGGGTAAGGGTACCTATAAAATTGCTGAGGATGTTAACGCCGCTTATATGAAAGCCCCATCTGCAAGAAGCAAGACGGATAAAGAACTGATGAAAATCGATGAACGGGTTAATATAGTTTATATGATATACAGAGGGGATTTCATGAAAATATTTCCCCTGAAAGATGGAACTCACAGCTGGGGCTCACCGCAGGACGCATTGCAAAAAGCTACAACCAAAGATGATTCGCTATACCTGGCAAGTTTTATTCCTGCCATGGCAAATGCTTTGCAGACAAATAATCTGGCATCTGTACGTGAGGTTTCTGAATCAGTAAGCGGATATCAGACCCGGTTTTCGCAATACTCACTTCCTCCGCAATCAAAAACTGATGCCGAATTGTTATATTATAAACTGGGAATTTTTGAAAAGTTATTTCCTTTCTATTCAACAATCGGACTAGTATTGCTTATCGGGCTTATCTCAATGGTTATAAAAGGAAGGAAGGAAACCTCTCTTTTTGTAAAAATACTGGGATCGTTGTTACTGGCAGGATTCCTTTTCCATACTCTCGGGCTTGGTCTAAGATGGTATATTGCCGGACATGCACCAATGAGTAACGGCTATGAATCGATGACTTTTATTTCGTGGGCTATACTTCTGGCAGGCTTTATTTTCAGTCGCAAATCGGCATTTACTCTGTCGGCAGCGGCTGTTCTGGCAGGTATGACGCTTATGGTTGCTCACATGAGCTTTATGGACCCGGAGATCACAAATCTGGTCCCGGTATTGAAATCTTACTGGCTCACTCTTCATGTTTCTGTAATAGTGAGCAGCGACGGATTTCTTGGGGTAGGTGCCATTCTGAGTCTTATTAATCTGATCCTTCTTTCACTGTCAAATGATAATAACAGGAACAGGATTTCAGCTACCATCGATGAATTGACTGTTATTAACTTCAAGACTCTGACCATTGGTCTGTATCTGCTTACAATCGGCACATTCCTTGGAGCTGTCTGGGCAAATGAATCATGGGGAAGATACTGGGGCTGGGATCCGAAGGAAACATGGTCACTTATTACTATAATTATCTATAGTATAGTGATTCATAGCAGAAGAATACCAGGAATGAAGGACATTTTTACATTCAACCTTATTTCCCTTTTTGCATTCTCTTCGGTGCTTATGACATATTTTGGCGTAAATTATTACCTGTCGGGAATGCATTCATATGCGTCAGGCGATCCGGTACCGGTGCCAACCTTCGTTTATGCAGCAGTTATCGTGCTTGTTGCAATCTCTTTGCTGGCGTATACAAAATATAAAACCGCTAAGAAGATATAGAAAGCCTTGACCTAAGCATAAGACAATATCATCTCCTCTTCACATCAACTGATGCCAGAAGGATTCCTTAACCGTATTTGAGTATTTATTTACTTTTTTTGAAAATCAAGTTCGTGATGCATGGCTTTTTTAAAGAACTTGCCGGCGTCAGTAAGATCGTATTGCCACGACTGTAATAATCTCGGACCCCACTCCGGATCGAAAACCCAGCATTCCCAGCTTATTCCTTTTCCCTCGAGGTACTTGATGATACTGTTGCCATAATCGGTATCAGCAGGTTGACCGGGCATTCCGCCAAAACCGAATTCTGTTGCTACAATCGGAAAGTTTCCGGCTGCAAAGCCAAAGTCTTCTTCCCATTTGGCTTCCCATGGCTTACTTCGTTTGTGCGCATAAGGATGTGTAACATACCCAATTCCTTGTGCATTAATGGGGTCGTCGCGAAGCGGCGAAAGATCGTAAGCCCAATCTAAACCTGCTACCAGAGGAATTGTCTCAGTATCATAAGCTCTTATCAGACTGATCATATTCTCATTTATTTTCTTCCATTCCGACCAGGGTAATGATCCTAGCTGTCCCCTGTAAATTGTTGGTTCATTGAAGAGCTCATAAAAAGCAATTGTATTATTTCCGCTGAAATGTTGTGCAATGGTTCTCCAGAACTGGTAAGTTTCAGTTTTTGATGTTATGTACATCGGATCCTGAAAAAGTTCCATTCCGAGATTACCAATCGTATGCCAGTCGATTATAATATACATTCCCAGGTCAGTACACCACTCAACAGCCTGATCCAGCAACTCGAGGTACTTTTCCGGTGTTCGTTCACGCCAGGCCACAGGATGTACCGGTATACGAACCAGCATCGTGCCCATCTCCTTAACTTTTTCAAAATGACCTTTATTCCAGTGCCCCTGACGATCAATTTTATCAGGATCTGATATGGAGAGCCCCCTGAACAGAATAGTATCACCTTTCTGATTAACAAATTTGTTGCCCGCCACTCTGATTAAAGGAAGGATTTTTGCTTTTGGATTGCTTTTGGGCATTAGCCAAGGTCCGTCCTGATACCATGGTTTGATTTCCTGTCCTGACAGAGTTGGAAGAAAAAGAAATATTGCCAGTCCCAATAATAACATGAAGACTCGATTTTTCATTTTAGAAAGAATTTAGTTAGTTTTTATAATTATCTGCCGATCACTTTAGTACTGCCTCACGTTCAGCTCCCTTATTAACAATATGAACTGTTTATCGAAGATAATATTTTCTGTAATATCTTCTATGAAGAAAATTCAGTATGATAGTTTAAGAAATTCAAACTTTTCGTCTTCTACCTGACAATCGTTAAAACTCAGATTAAACTAAAATAATTCAAAAACTGGTTCAACCAAAACAATATTTTTTGTAACTTTTACTTTTACTGTAAAATTCATTTCGTTATGGCTAAGATTTATTATGTGGGAGATTGGGCTGTTTTGCTGGGACCATCATTTGCGGAATCTCCTTTTCAGCATGCTCAAAAAGGTCTGGAAATATTTAATTACGGAAAATGGCTTAAAGATGCCCTTGAATCAGACGGGAAGCATCAGGTGAATTCCGTACCCAGCTGGGATTTCTATAAGCTTCATCCGGGTGAATATGAGAAAATTCTTGAGGAATATGATGTCATAATATTCAGTGATGTTGAAGGCAAACTTTTTCAGCTGGCACCTGATTTCTTCATACGTGAGGAATTCGGAAAGAAGATATTAACATATCCCGACCGGGTGAGGTTGACAAATGAAGCTGTCGAAAGAGGTAAAGGATTAATGATGCTTGGAGGATGGTACTCTTTCACTGGTGAGCTAGGAAAAGGAGGATGGGGAAGGACTAAATTTAAAAATGTGCTGCCTGTCGGGTGTCTTGAATATGAAGATCTGGTGGAAAGTACAGAAGGATATTATCCGAAAGTTACAAAAGCCGGGAGCAAAGTTTTCTTTGAATCTGATTTTAAGGGAATACCTCCTATTCTTGGTTATAATCAGACAAACCCTATTCCCGAAGGTGATGTCTTAATCTCTATTGAGGGAACAGGTCATCCGCTGGTTGCCGTCAGGGAAATTGGGAAAGGCCGTGTTTTAGCATATACCTCTGATCCCGCACCCCATTGGGGATTGAATTTTGTCTACTGGGAGCATTATAATGAATTTTGGCTCAAGTGCTTATCTTTGGTGTTGCCTGAATCAAAGAAGTAATCTTTCATTAAATATAATAAACCTGTTATTAAAATGCAAAATCTAAAATTCAATCACGCTGAATAAATATGAAACATGGTTTTGGTATTATTGGAACAGGTGCAGTTGCTGATCTTCATGCAAAGTCGATAATGCGAATCAAAGATGCTGAACTTTTTGCTGTATATGATATTGACCATAAAAAATCAAAAGCATTCGGAGAGAAATTCAATTGTGCTTCATGTGATGATCTGGATGTTTTGCTAAAAGATAAAAGGATCGATATTGTATGTATTTGCACCCCATCCGGACTTCATCTTGAACCAGCTGTAAGGGCAATTGATTACGGGAAACACTGTATAATTGAAAAACCACTTGAAGTGACGCTCGAAAGATGTGATATGATAATTGATGCTGCCAAAAGAAAAGGGGTATTGATAGAAGGCATTTTCCCGTCAAGATTTCTGCCTGTAAATCAGGAGATTAGAAAAGCCATTGATGAGAAGCGTTTTGGAAAATTTGTTCTGGGTGATGCTTATGTAAAATGGTTCAGAAGCCAGGAGTATTACGACTCAGTCAAATGGCGGGGGACATGGAAATTTGACGGTGGAGGTGCCCTGATGAACCAGGCAATTCATTCTGTCGATTTACTTCAATGGTATATGGGGCCCGTTGAATCGGTTCAGGCTCTGACCACTTGTTTGGGACACAGCAATATTGAAGTGGAAGATACAGCTGTTGCTATTCTGAAATTTGCTAATGGTGCTTTAGGTGTAATCGAGGGTACAGTCGCAGTCTTCCCCGGTTCCTTCAAAAGAATCGAAATACTTGGTACTGAGGGATCTGTGATAATGGAAGAGGATAAACTGATAACCTGGAAATTTCTTAAAGAATCAAATAATGATGATCATATCAGAAAGCTGCATACAGGTTTATCTGATTCCGGGGGAGGTGTTTCAAATCCGATGTCGATAAATATTACCGGGCATAAATGCCAGATAGAAGATATGATAATGTCATTGGATACAGGAAATAAACCAATGGTAGATGGTCATGAAGCGAGGAAATCAGTGGAGATTGTTCTGAATATTTATAAAAGTTCTGAGACGGGTGCATTAGTTAAAATGTAATAAGATGAAAGCATTGCTCTTTAATTACGGTTTGACCGACATCACTCCTGACGAGCCCCTTTTTCTTGCTGGTTATGCAAACCGGAAAGGATTATCCGGTACAGTGCATCGCAGACTTACAACCCGTTGTCTAATCCTGAGACAGGAGGACGTTTCATTATGCCTAATTGTAAATGATCTGATGGATGTGGATCCGGAAATTATTCAGACAATTTCAGCACGGATTTCACAAAAAACCGGACTGGATAAAGATTCTGTACTTATCACATCTATTCATACACACTCCGCACCTGAAATGGAATATGGACGATCTGAAGCGAATGACCGCTACATTGATATCGTTGTCCGGTCTGTTTCAGAAAATGCCGTAAGTGTAATAAATGAAACGTCAGGATTGAGAAATGCAAATATGAGAATAGCAAAAGCTCTCTGCGGGATTAACATGGCACGCCGTGATATAAAACCGGAAGGAGGCGGGATGGCTTACCGTGTTGGAGATCCAGACGGATTACGCGATGAAGAAGTTGGGATACTGCAGCTTGCTGATGATTCCGGAGAGCGCAAAGTGACTCTTTTTAACTATGCCTGCCACCCTGTTACACTGGGTTATGAAAGCAATTTTATTTCAACCGATTATCCTGGGAAGGCTCGTGAAGTTGTGGAACTCGAATATGGAGGGATGTCAGTTTTCATGAATGGAGCAGCTGGTGATCTGAATCCACGGGAACCACATAATGTTGATCCTGCTGTCACAGATCGTGTCGGTGAACAGCTGGGGGAAGCAATAATTTCAACAGGTTTTGGACAGGCATATATGGATATAGACCTGAAAATTCTGGCAAAAACTATAAATGTGCCATACAGGGATCAGATTATTACAAAAAAACATATTGCCAATGAAGCTAAAAGAAAGATATACGATGTAACAGAATTTTTTACATGGAAGGATATGCTCGCCCGTTGGGAAAGGAAAGTATATGAAATGATTGATAGAAATGAGGTTAGAGCTTCATTTCCATTTAAAATAAATGTGATGAAATTGGGTAAAGCAATTATTTTTTTCACTCAGGGGGAATTGTTTGTCAAATATCAGCTTGCTTTGAAACAAAACTTTCCTGATTACCAGGTATTTTGTGTAGCTTACGTTCATGGAACAGGAGCATATATCCCTACTTCTGATGTGTTTGAAAATAAAGGTTATGAAGCTGATCAGGCCTATATCTATGAGGTATTGCCATCCCCGCTTTCCCCTCAGGTTGAGCGGATCTATCTCCGGGAAGCTTTTGATGCAATAAATGAATTGATTGGATAACAATCATGTATCTATATAGAAAATAAATACTGATGAATTTTATAAATTGAAATTATGACGGGCAGAGACTGGATAGTTCTTATTCTTTTTACACTGATCTCAATGGCTGTGGGATTATTCTATACCCGGGTAGCTACGTCAAAGGGACAGGAGGGATTCTTTACCGCAAACAGGAATCTCTCATGGTGGTCCCTGGGAATATCCAACTCGGCAACTTATCAATCTGGTTTGGGAGGTTTTGTGATGCTGATATTTCTGTTTGGGTTCTCTGGTAACTGGTTGTGGTGGGCGCAATGGATAATCTGGATGCCTCTGGTTGCGATTATATGGTCGAAAATGTGGCAGAGGATGAGGATCGTAACCACAGCTGAGCTTATTTCATTACGGTACGGAGGGAAAACAGCAGTGTTTGCCCGGCGAGCCTATGCCTTGACCATGTGTTTGTTCTCAATTATCACAATGGCATATATTACAGGATTTTTTGCCAAGACTATTGCGCCTCTGGTCCCAATGTCGATGGTCTCTATTTTGCTGCTTTTCGGAACTGTTACATTGATATATACACTCACGGGAGGTTTAATTGGATCAGTCATGGTTTCGGTAGTCCAGATGATTATTATGATTGCCGGCAGTCTTGTTTTCTTCGCTATTATTATTCCCCAGAACGGAGGATGGACCTCAATCATTTCGCATGTTGAGAATATCAGACATGATGCATTGTCATTAAACCCGGTTTCAACTATAACGCCGCCGCTGACGCTTATTATGTTTGTGATAATGGGGCTATTTTTCGCCGGTTCCCCAACTGCCGGAGAAGGAATGACAGCCCAGCGGTTCATGGCGGCAAAGAATGAAAAACACGCTATGGGCGGGCAGCTCTTCAGTACTTTTATTTCATTGTGCCTCAGGATCATTCCGCTTGTAGGATTAGGTATCATATGTATAACAATGTTCTGGTCAGGGGATCTTGTAGCTAAATATGGACAGGCACCTCAAGGGTTTATGCTGCTTAAAGATCCTGCATTTGCCTGGGGTGAACTCATAAAAGCAAGCCGTCTCCCTTCAGGTTTTACCGGACTGCTGGTTGCCACAGAAGTGGCTGCTTATATGTCTACGTTAAGTGCATTAATAAACTGGGGCAGCAGTTTTATTGTGAATGATTTCTACAAAGAATTGAAACCGGGAATTAATAAGAAACAGGAAATAGTTATAAGCAGATTCACAACCCTGATATTATTTATCATAGCTTCTTTGATAGCAATCCTTTTTGTAGATGATATGGTAAGCTGGTTTTTGTTTATAAATTCTGTTGTTGTTATTTTCTGGCTGCCTCTGGCCTATTTCAGGTTTTTCTGGCCACGATTTAATGTTTGGGGTGAACTGGCAGCTACAATACTTGGTCTCCCGCTTACCGTCCTGTTCTGGTTTATTCTTGATTTTCAGCATAAGCCAATCTGGCAGGGAACCGGGATGCTGTTTATTATTGCACTGTCAGTGATAAGTCTGGTTACAATAATTACACCCCCCGAATCAGATGAAACTCTTAAAAAGTTTTATATGCGTTGCCGTCCTCCCGCAGGTTGGAAAAAATTGCGTATGAAATATCCTCTTTTGCCCGGACATGATCTATCTCTCAGGTCACAAATTATTGATTGTTTACTCGGGATCATTGCATGTTTTGGTCTGGCGATTGCAACAAATGCCATTTTCGTTTTAAACTGGCTGATATTTGGCCTGGGAGGCAGCTCCGCTTTGATATTCGGGGGCCTTTTAATCAGAAGATCATTTAAAACCAGGGATTCAGATTTTCCTGGCAAGGTTAAAAATGAATTGATATAATGATATTCATGGCATTTAATTATAATTTAAAATGAGGGGCAAAGGATTATGCATTTTATAGACTGGCTGATTCTTGCAGTATATTTTATTTTGCTTATAGGAGTAGGGTTGTGGGCTTATACACGGGTCAACAGTTCATCTGATTTTTTTACAGCTGGAGGCAAGTTACCCTGGTGGTTATCAGGAGTTTCTCATCATGTATCAGGGTACAGTGGGGCTGTGTTTGTCGCATATGCCGGAATAGCCTATACACATGGTTTAACAATCTATGTCTGGTGGGCAGGAGGTACCTTTATTTCGACTCTTCTTGCCGCATTCTTCATTGCTCCAAGATGGTCAAGACTCAGAGTGAATACCGGAATTCAATCCCCTCTGGAATATCTGTCAGTAAGGTATAATCTTCCTGCACAGCAATTGATGGCATGGAGTGGAGTGATAATCAAAGTGTTTGATGTTGGTGCCAAATGGGCTGCTACAGCGGTATTACTACATGTGTTCGCAGGCACATCCTATACTACCGGCATCCTTCTGGCAGGAAGCGTATCATTGATTTACAGTACAATAGGTGGTTTGTGGGCTGATGTCATAAACGATTTTGCCCAGTTCATGGTTCAGCTTGTTGCAGGTTTTACCATGCTTTTTATTGTCCTCAGCCGTTTGGGGGATGGAATGTCTGGAGTCATAACATTATGGGACAGGCTTCCTGCAGAACATTCGCATATTTTTAATTCTCCATATACTTTAGGCTTTTTATTAGCTATTTTCTTAATTGACTTTTTCAGTTACAGTGGTGGAACATGGCATCTGGCTACAAGGTTTATCTCCACATCATCAGGCTCACAGGCCAGGAAAGCTGCATTTTTATCATCAGCCCTTTATTTACTTTGGCCTCTTGTCCTTTTCTTCCCAATGTTTGCTGCACCGGTCTTCCTGAAAAACCTTCAGGATCCTACTCAGGCATACGCGTTAATGGCGACCAGGTTCTTACCCGCAGGATTAATTGGCCTGGTGCTTGCTTCGTTGTTTACAAATACTATGTCAATGACTTCCTCGGATTCGAATACGATCTCAGCAGTATTGACCAGGGATATTCTTCCGGCAATTTTCCCTAAAATGAAATCCTATGGCAAAGAGAAAACGCTGATGGTTGCCCGCATTGCCACATTCAGTTTTGCATCTCTGACAATCATTATTGCTTTAAATGCAGAATCATTCGGAGGAGTGTTCGGTCTGATTGTCACTTGGTTTGCTCCACTTGTGGGACCGATTTCAGTGCCAATGATTCTTGGATTGTTACCGCTTTTTAAACATAGTGAAAGTAAATCGGCAATAATTTCCGTTATCTCCGGAATGCTTGTATTTGTTGCAATAAAGTCATTCTTTACAACAGGTCTTGCATTTGAAATTTCAACTCCCGTCATTGTAACGCTTATACTATATATTGGTTTTGGATTTATATTTGGAAAAACAGTACCGGAGAAGGTCAGTAAACTGGTTTATTCACTGGTGAATGATAGGACAGATCCGGAGGAAAGTACTGAGTCAATTAAGTAGAACAATTAAAACTATGATTATATGAATTCAATGATTTATTTCTTCAGTCCATTGATTATGCTGTTTGCATTAATCTTTAATCCTGGTACTCAGGATGTTAAAAAATCATCTGTTTGTGATGTACAATTCACAAAACAAAAACCCGTACTCGATGCCTTATGGGATAAGAAATTCTGGGAAGGTTCAGAAGTTCAAACTCTTAAGAATCATATGGGTTCAATGCCATCTCATTTCCCTGATACACAGGTTAAGCTTAAGTATGACAATAATAATATTTATGTTATTTTCCGTGTAAAAGATCATTATACCAGAGCGGTTGCCAAAGTGACAAACGGAAGGATTTGCGAAGACAGTTGTGTAGAGTTATTTTTTACACCGGGTGCAGACGTGAGCAGAGGCTATTTCAATCTGGAAACAAACTGCAAAGGAGTCTTTTTGTTTGAGTATCATCTGAAAAACAGAACGAAACAGGGCTTTGTCGATTTAAAGGATGCGGGGGAAATTGAGATGTCACATTCACTTGAAAAGAATGTGGAAAATGAAATAACTGAGCCTTTGACATGGACAGTAGAATATAAGATCCCCCTTTCAATTCTTTCAAAATATATGGATGTTGACAAACCTGCATCGGGTGTCCGATGGAGAGCCAATTTTTATAAATGTGGTGATAAGACATCTCATCCCCACTGGCTGACATGGGCACCGGTAGAATATCCTACTCCAAATTTTCATCTGCCGGAGTTTTTTGGATGGCTGGAATTTAAGTAAGAGTTTTCAGTTGCACATTTCAATAAAGACAGATGTGGAACAGGCTACTGACTTTTCCGGAAATTATTAACATTCGATAATATGTACACACCAGCCGGTAAATTTTAAGAGACCTAAAATGAAAAAACATATTTCTGTATCAATTATCTCTTCTTTTCTTATATTTCTTTTCTTTGTCATCGAGACTACTTCCTCTCAGGTTCTGAAAGACGCTTCTGCAGGATGGAAAGCTGGTGTTGCCAGGGTAGTAATAACTCCTGATCAGCACATGTGGATTGCGGGATATAGTGCTCGTAATCATCCTGCAGATGGTATCATCCATGATCTTTGGGCCAAAGCAATTGCTCTCGAGGATATGAAAGGGAATAAGGCTCTGTTGATAACAACTGATCTTGAATCTTTTCCGAAATACCTGTCAGATCGAATCAGGAACCGGATTACAGATACTTATGGTTTTACCAGGGCTCAGATAATACTCAATAGTTCACACACTCATTCCGGACCTGTCATACAGGGTATGTATAATATATATACTGATGATCCAAAGGAGCTTGAGAAGATCAGGAGTTACTCGGTGACTCTGGAAGAAAAAATTGTTACCTTAGTAGGAGAAGCTATCAAATCAATGGTACCTGTTCAACTTTATGCACAAAATGGTATTACACGTTTTCAGGTAAACCGGCGCAACAACAATGAAGCAACATTAAACACCCTGACAGAATTGCATGGGCCAAATGATTTTGCTGTTCCTGTACTCAAGGTTACTGATGCATCAGGAAACCTGATAGCTGTCGCATTTGGATATGCCTGTCACAATACTACCTTGATGGGATATCAGTGGTGTGGAGATTATGCAGGATTTGCGCAGATTGAATTGGAGAAATTGCACCCGGGTGTTACAGCAATGTTTTTTCAGGGAGCAGGTGCGGATCAGAATCCATTACCCCGGGGATCAGTGTTCCTTGCCCAACAGTATGGTCGATCGCTGGCTGCAGCAACAGACAGGGTCTTAAATGAAGAAATGCGAAAACTAACACCTGTAATTACATCGGAATATTCAGAAATTGATTTGGATTTAGATGACCCAATGAGTAAAGAAAAGTTATCTGAGATTGTGGAAAAGACATCGGATTATCAAAAACAATGGGCTGAAAATCTGCTTAGCAAAATCGAGCGTGGAGAGCCAATCCGGACTTCGTATCCATATCCTGTCCAGATTTGGAAACTTGGTGATCAGCCAATAATTAGTCTGGGCGGTGAACTGGTTATCGATTACGCAATTGAGTTCAAACGGATATTCGGCCAGGATATATTTGTGATGGGTTATTCTAATGATGTTATGGCCTATATCCCATCAGCAGCAATCCTTAAAGAAGGAGGATATGAGGGAATGTCATCGCAGATAGCATTCGGACTGCCTGCTGTCTGGAAAAGTAATATTGAAACAGTCATCATTGGGGAAGTGCTAAGGTTAGCCAGGAAAGCTGGCATACCTGAAATTGGGTCGCAAGACGTCACCCGGTAAAAATCGCTTTTTTTATAACATTTAAAAAATCTGAAGATGTCAGGAAAAAATTATTCAAGGCGTGAATTTGTAAAACAAAATTCACTTGCTGGTTTCGGAGCAGCAGTTGCCATGGGGTTAGGACCTGTTTCTCTGGCTAATAGTGTGACCAGAACAGATATTCCGGCAATACTCGGAGGCCAGAAGATAAGAACTAAATTGTGGCCTGTATGGCCAATGTGGAATCCTGCTACCGATGAGGAACAGTTACTAAAAGTTCTTCGCAGCGGTGTATGGTCCCGGGCAGGCGTCGTAACCGAATTTGAAAAAAAATGGGCAGAAACAATCGGTTCACAACGGTGCCTTGCTGTTGTAAACGGAACCAATGCCTTAATTACTGCCATGGTTCAACTTGGTATTGGTGGAGGTGATGAAGTTCTTGTTCCGCCTTATACTTTTATTGCATCAGTTATAGCAATTCTGCAAACTGGTGCAATGCCTGTATTTGTTGATACCGATCCCGAGACATTCCAGATCGATCATGATAAAATTGAAGCCAGGTTAACACCCCGGACGAAGGCTATCATGCCGGTTCATATTTTAGGGCTGCCGGCTGATATGATAAAGATAATGGCAATTGCCAGGAAACATAATCTTTTAGTGGTGGAAGATGCCTGCCAGGCATGGCTGGCTGAAATCGATCACAAGAAAGTCGGCACATTCGGTAATGCCGGTTGTTTCAGTTTCCAGAATTCTAAAAACATACCAATTGGTGAAGGAGGAGCGATAGTGAGTGATGATGGACCATTTATAGACAGATGTTACTCTTATCATAATTACGGCAATCCTTATGGCACTTTAATTGGCGATGTAAGTTCAGGTACAGTTATGGCAGGAACAAAACTGCGGATGACTGAATACCAGGCGGCTATCGGTCTTGCTCAGTTGAAACGCCTTGAGGAACAAACAACAAAAAGGAATGATAATGCCGCATACCTGAGGTCACAAATCAAAAAAATACCCGGAATTTT
The DNA here is from genome assembly GCA_003157075.1 of Bacteroidales bacterium. Lineage (GTDB taxonomy): Bacteria > Bacteroidota > Bacteroidia > Bacteroidales > VadinHA17 > LD21. The sequence goes on from PMIL01000055.1 coordinate 27,315, forward strand.
ACCATACAAATTCAATGAAAAAGTAACCAGGGCTGCTTTCCATCTTTTTCCATTCAGGTACAAAAAAGAGGAGTTTAAAGGCTTAACCAGAGAACGGTTTCTTAACGCTCTCAGCGCCGAAGGAATTCCTTGTTCAAGTGGATATACCCCACTTAATAAAATGTCATACCTGGAAAATGTGCTTAAGACGAAAAATTTTAAATTGATTTATCCTCCGGAGATGTTGGATTATAAGAAATATATGGAAAGGAATCAATGTCCGCTGAATGACCAGTTATGTGAAGAGGCGGTATGGTTTGAACAAAACATGTTGTTGGCAGGGAAATCTGATATGGATGATATTGCATCCGCAATTGAAAGGATACATTTGAATGCTGATAAGATCAAATCGCAGAAATAATTAACATAAAAAAATAAAACAAATGAAACTCCGCCTGCTTTTATTTTCAGTTATAATTCCGGGACTAGTAATGACTGGCTGCAGACAAGCTATCAAACCAGTGGTTGAAGCTCCAGTTTTTTCAACTCCCAACGCAAAGTTGGTAGCTACAGTTTATAACTCTGGCTTCAAGGATGCACACGACACCTATAATGGTCTTTCTTCTGCAAGCGATGGAAAGATATACTATGTTCTTAGCTCACAGTTGATTGACGTAGCCGGGCAAATGTATTCATTCGACCCAAAAACAGGAACGATTGAACATCTTGGTGACCTTACCGAAATATGTGGTGAGAAAGACATGAAAGTGGTATCACAGGGTAAAAGCCATGTTAATTTCATTGAATCGAACGGCAAACTATATTTTGCAACCCATCTTGGATATTACAGTATCATAGATGGTATCGAGAAAGCGGGTATTCCTGTCAATGGTTATAAAGCTTACCGGGGCGGACACATACTTGCATTTGATATGAAGACCAAAACTTTTGAGGACCTGGGAATCGTGCATGATAATGAAGGCATAATTACTATGAACATGGATACACGCCGTGGCCTTATTTATGGACTTACATGGCCAACTGGCTATTTGTTCCGTTATGATGTCACTAAGAAAGAATTGAAAAATACAGGTCCGTTCACTGGCAAAGGTGAACTTGGTATTGGTCCTGATTTTCGTGTAATTTGCCGTTCAATCGTAATTGATCCGGAAGACGGTACTGTCTATCTTACCAATGCTGAAGGGCAGATTAAGTACCTTAAAGTCGGGAAGGATGTTGTAGAAACTGTTCAAGGAGATGATCTAAATAAGGACTATTTTGGGAATTACGACGTATCAACAGCAGGCAGTATGGCATACAACTGGCGTCAGGCATTCTGGTATGCTCCGACGAAAAAGATTTATGGTATTCATGGCAACTCGGGATATCTTTTCTGCTTTGATCCGGCTATCTCAAGTGTTGATGTACTTGAAAGACTGACATCCATTCCTTCTAAACTGATTGGGATGAATGATCAGTTCAGTTACGGTTATCTTGGTTTTAAGTTAGGTCCTGATGGTCATACAATCTATTACCTGACGGGTGGTCCGATATATGAAAACGGCAGACGTGTTAAGGGGGCCACCTCAACCAGAAAGGGAGAAGCTAAAGGTCTCGAAGATCTTCATCTGGTAACTTATGATATACTAACAGAAAAATACCTGGATCACGGAGCCGTATTTTATCCCGACGGTCAACGTCCTATGTATGTCAATTCCATTGCGATCGGGAACGACGGTACTGTATATACCCTTGCCAGAGTCACCGAGAACGGAAAAACACGAACCGATTTGATAAGTTTTAATGAACCATTTAAAAAATAAAATTCATGACGCTGATGAATATGATATATTCAATAAGAATTATAAACTTAAAATAATATTCGCGAAAACAAATAGACTGTCAGAAGGCTTACAGATATTTTATATCAATTGAATATAATACCAGTAACCATACAATTATGAAGAAAAATTTAAATCGCCGTGGTTTTGTAAAGACAACCTTATTAGGAAGTATTGGACTTGGCCTGATGGGTAACAGGAACTATACATCTGGAAGAACCGGTTCATCTGGCCGGCGTATAGGAATTATCGGACTTGACACATCACACAGTACTGAATTTACTAAAGCTTTTAATGACATAGCTGCAGCTCCGGAGCTGGATGGATATAAGGTAGTTGCTGCCTATCCCAGAGGAAGCGATGATATCAAGTCAAGTTATGAACGAATACCAGGATATACCGATGAAGTCAGGAAACTTGGAGTCGAGATCGTCAGCTCAATAGAAGAGCTTCTAAGCAAAGTTGATGTAGTTTTACTTGAAACAAACGACGGACGTCTTCATCTCCAACAGGCGTTACCGGTATTTAAGTCTGGAAAGCGCATGTTTATTGATAAACCAATGACAGCATCTCTTACTGATGCAATAACAATTTTTGAAGCAGCCAGACATTATAATGTACCTGTCTTTTCATCATCTTCTTTAAGATATGAAAAAGTTACTCAGGAAATTGTACGGGGCAAGATAGGAAAAGTCCTGGGTGCTGATACATTCAGTCCTGCAACGATTGAGAAAACACACCCTGATCTATTCTGGTATGGGATACACGGTATTGAGTCATTATTTACACTTATGGGTACAGGTTGCAGGAGTGTTTCGCGAACCTATACCGAAGATACAGATTCAGTTGTTGGAGTATGGAATGATAATCGTATCGGCACCTTCCGGGGAACGCGCTCCGGAGTATATGGAATTGGTGGTATTGCATTTGGAGAAAAAGCCAATCTGACACTTGGAGGAACCCTTGGATATAACGAATTATTGATAAAAATTGTTGAGTTTTTTAATACAGGAATAGTTCCGGTTAAGGCTGAGGAAACTTTAGAGATTTTCGGATTTATGCAGGCTGCGCAAGAGAGCAGACTGAAAGGTGGTGCATCAGTCAACATTGAATCAGTAATACTTAAGGCAAAACGTAAAGTAAAAATGAGTTTTTAAAAATGAAATATAACTTTTTTCAGAAATGATCATTTTATTTTTCATTCAACAAAACCTTAAAGGAGAAAGAGAAGATAATTTATCAAATTCTGGAAACACATAAGGCAGTTATCTTGTGGTATCAACCACCTATGTCATAAACTCGCCTTTATCTGATACCTAATTTAAAGTTAAACTGATTTTATTCTCCTCCATCATTTTCCGAATATTAATGAGAGCATATCTCATACGACCGAGAGCCGTGTTAATACTGACTTTGGTTTTATTGGCTATCTCTTTAAAGCTCAATCCTTCATAAAACTTCAGAATTACCACTTCTTTCTGGTCTTCATCCAGATGGCTAATTATATTTCTTACATCCTGATGTATCTGTCGGATGATCATATCATCTTCTATATTACCTTCAGCAAATCTTTTTAAATTAAAGAGATCAGATTCATAGTTATTATTCGAAATGGTATTCATCTGTTTAATTAAGCGGAAATGGTCAATTATCAGATTATGAGCAATACGCATTACCCAAAAGATAAATTTCCCGTTTTCGGAATAATTACCTGCTTTAATAGATTGAAAAACTTTAATGAAGGTGTCCTGTAAGATATCTTCCACGAGAGCCACATCAGGTATATAACGTCTAATATATGCAGATAACTTGTTTTTATGTCTGAGGATTATTTGTTCGAAACATAACAGATCATCTTTTTGGGACTTCAATCTATGGTTGACAGAAAATTCTTGTTGCATTATATAATATTATTTTAATATAAACCAAATTCTTTTTACGAGTAAACCAATCTTGAATATTCTTATACGAAAAGAAATGAAAAAGGTTACATAATTATTTGATTATCTTTAATATACAAAAAAGGCTGACAAATAAATGCCAGCCTATGAACCAATTAAAACAATATAAACCAAATTCTTTAAACCAGTAAACAACTCTTATACTTAATTATACGAAAAGAAATGTAAATAGTTACAAATACTCTCATTTGATAAGATGGTCAAACGATCCTTTGTGTGATTTATTTAAAACCTTATGGTCTCCATAAGATGTGTTCACCTTCGCCAACAATAACTTTTTCACCACTTTTGAAAATTCATCATCATCAATGATCTTTGTGAATATTTCCTGATTCTGATCCATCCTGCTGATCAGGCTGGCGACGAAAGAGTTTTATGATGTTGGCAACCAAGTCTGGGCAACCAAAATTAAAATTATAGATAATACTCCCCCAAATAATTATCATACCAAATTATTGCCCAAAAACCCAGTTATCCTCCTGTTATTCATATCTCAAATAAACGTCCGATTATTTGTGGATGTTATTCTAACATATCACAAAATAAAATAAGCTAAAATT
>PMIL01000055.1:31738-32024 GCA_003157075.1 Bacteroidales bacterium
TTGTATTATTGAATCTTGAGGTGAATTAAATACTCATCAAATGAATAAAGTCCTAAAGTGTGATAAATCAATTATTGCCAATGAAGCTAAGCTAAAACATGCAGAAGATTTAATTATTGCTTTGCAGGAGGAGATAGTTACTTCTTATGAAGATAAAATAGAAAGAGCCAATGAATTAGTTACCCTGAACAAAGAAAAGGCAAAACTTGACATAGACTTAATCACCACAAACAAAAAAAATGTAAATCTCAATTTGGAAAAGGAAAAACGAGCAGAAGAATTAATC
>PMIL01000342.1 GCA_003157075.1 Bacteroidales bacterium
GTATAAAAGCAGTTTCATTTTTTGAAAACTGCTTTTTTTTATCTACACTTTGGAGTGAAAAGTCACTGCAATTATAAAGCTAGTAATACCTGCCAATAATCATATCATATGAGGTTCGTTGTAACATGAATATTTTAACAAAGAAAATGTCATCTTTAGAGGTATCAAAAAACACCTTAAAACAGTGAATCTCCTTATTAGAATATACTAGAAGTCTATGTATCCTATTCTAAATCTGTATGAATTATATGAGGAGGAGATGCACCGCTAATACCAATAAACACGTACCTAATTACCCAAAATACTATTAGTAATCATAAGAGGGTATGGAACCCAACCTCCAATATCTTGATNNTTTTGTCAATGAACACATTATTTCAAAGTTTCAATAAATTAGCAAATCCAAAGTTTGATTACTTAATTAATTTAAAAATTTATTATTAATCATTCTAATCAAATCTTACAATAGGCTCGCTATCTCTTCTCCTGTACTTTTTGTAAATGATCCCAATTGGATAAAAATGAGAAGTGTGCCATGGACAACTGCCAAATTAGAGATCTAATTCACTATTACCTTTAACCAGATCGAAACAGAGAACTGAGTCATTTCTATCTGTATAAAAGGTATTTGATTTAATATCCTTTTTTTCTTTGACTCTTAACAAAGGTTTTGGCTGGTATCCCGGAATCTTTAATATCGGATTCCTGGTCGAGGTATTCAATCTCAAGGTAAACCCAGGAGTAGAAAAAGGTGCATTTATAGTAAATTTATTTTCTAAGGCAGTAATTCTTGTAAGTTCCTTAGCTGCCCAGTACCTGGCAATTTCACTCAATTTCATCCAGTTGAGGTTATTATACTTTTGATCAAGTCTTTTCTTAACCTGTTTCAGGATATTAAATCCAACATGGTCGCCATTAAAGTAGAGACCAGGCCAGTGACATACCATAATGGCCGGTTCGCCACTTGCAATGACATCAACCATTCTACCTGAAACCAGGTCCTCGGTGATGTATCTATCAGCACTTCCCGGATTCAATCCATCCCAGTCGCCAAACCAGTCGCCTGTGCAGCCAATAATCGAAACAACACATTTGGGATTTGCCCCATTCAAATCTGATGGATTCAGTACCAGGGGAGCAACGCTTTTATCTTTTTCAGTGAAAAGATCACGAAAAAAATGTGGAATTTCAGCATTGTAAACATCACGGACGGCATCGAGAGTTCCAAGAGCCAAATTTTTCTGATTCTGGCTGCCATAACCTCCCGGTGTTGTAATTCCTTCGCAAGGCAAACCGGCTTCTTTTAATATTGACAGAGCGTAAGCCTGGTATGCAGCAAGTTCATCGACACTTTTTGTCTGGCTCCATCCCCAGTTTTCCATAAATTCAGGAGTTGGGGAGGGGAAGGGTCTGCCGGTTTTAATATCTATAACCCGTGTATGGCTAACCATCTCAGGATGTATATCCCAGTGAGGAACAATTACTTCGCGGATCAGCTTCAGACAATCTTCAAGTTCACGTTTAGTCCACCCGGGAATAAAGCGGTTTACCCAACCTGTGCAGGCAGGGTAAGGAACAATACTAAACTTCCCTTTAACCCCGTTTTCATGGCTCCACTCACCAAATTCCCTGATAAAGCTATCGGGAATCTCACGGGGAAGTTTCCGCCAATCCTGTTTATACTGATCAGGAAATATTTCCGCAAATTGGGGGATTCCATAGTAAGCCAGGTTGACCAGGCAAGTAGAGTCATCTATAATCAGGCTTATCGGTGGTCGGTTATATTGATTAATAACTTCAATGGTCAGGGCTTTTCCCGGTAGCGTTCCGAGTTGTGGGTAGGCTGCAATGACCGCACCTCCCATTCCGATAGTTTTTACAAAAGAACGTCTTGTATATTTCATGGTCATTCAATTTTGAAAAGGGGCCTACACCACTAAGATCCTTTTTGCATTCCCCGATCTTAAGAGTTCCTTAGTCGTCTCGTCAGCTTCATTTGGTCTAAGTGATTCGATTCGCAATAACCCTGTCAGGTAATCCAAAATCGGGGAATGGGTACCAAATGCAAACTTATCTCTCCCATATGTTTTCATAAGTTCACCGAGGTTCGAAATTCCTCTTCCGGAAGTATCAATTAACATATTGGTATTATTCAGAAATTCTTTATCTTCATCACCAGGCATGATGCTCCCGTAATTCAATATAAAATATTTTGCATCAGGGACTTCTTTAATTATCGGGAGCAAATCTTTTATGCTCATTTCCTTACTTAAATCCATCCACGCACGGGGTCTGCTGTCTACCATCCGTAAAGTAAAAGATACAACCAAACCACGGTCTCTGGCAAGCTTCACAAGCTCAATACAGGAAGGATCGGTCAACTCATAATCATGATATAACGGGTACAAACGGATTCCCTTTATACCCATTTTTGTACTGCATATCTCCAGGTCCTTCTTCCAACCGGCATATATCGGATTGATAATGGCAAAAGGTATAAAACGGTCGCGAAAATTGCGGTCAGACAAAATCTCCTCATGCAATTCCTCATTAGCGGCTTGTGTGTTCTTATAGAAGATACCATTCATGTTGCTTACTATGGACTTATCTACTCCATATTTATTCATCCTTTCAAGCAACGCCTTACATGTGTTACAATTTGTCTGGATGAATGGCCAGTGGCCGACGTTTGCATTTATATCAATTAACATTATTACCAGCCTTTCTTAATATATTATTATAATTTTCAAAATATGCTTTCTTTTTCTGGGCATCAGTTAATTTTGAAGCCAGAATAACACCGACCCCCTGGAAATATGAACCATCAGTTCCAAAAAACATCCTGTCCTCCCCAATATATTTTAGTACAAAATCAATCATATTCCCTTCGTTATTACTGCCGGATGTATCAACATAAATATTTGGATAGTCTTTAATTGCTTTGCATGTGTACTCCCAGTCTCCACCACCACCTGTATGGGCCAGCTGGAACATTGCTTCAGGATACCTCTTAGCTGCATCAACAAAGTCCTCAGGTATTGAAACATTTGGTTGGATATTACCATACTTTGTCCGTTTTCCTCCCACACCAAGACCACAATGCGCATGCATAAGGATTATCATTTTAAGGTCAATGAACTTTTCAATTATAGGGTAAAATAACGGGTCGCTAATTTTTACCTGGTTATATACCTTTAATCCGATCATTCCCTGATCCATGCATCGCTTTATCTCTTCAAGTGACTCCTTTCCATAAAAAGGATTTACAAAACAACTTCCCAGATACCTGGCAGGGTATTTCTTCATGGCCATGAGTACAGCATCATTGCACTTTCTGACTTCTTCAGGAGTGGCCTTTGTTCCGGAATCTTCTGATATTGGCTTTGAAACTTCCAGCTTCTCAATACCAAGTTTGTCTGCAATATTTAACTGATCCTCCAGTGTTTCACCAAGACCCACATGTTCGTGGGCAGTGATCTTCCTGTATTTCATTACCTCTTTCATGATATTGTAGGATGCAGATGGATTGGTGTCTTCAGATGATAAGTCAGCCATATTATTTCTTAATATTTTGCTGCCCAGCATAATACAAGCAGCAGAAAAGGTAGATTGTTTGAAGAATTTTCTTCGGTCAATTGCTTTTTTCATTTCATTTGATTTAACTCTATTTATCTTATGTGAAACGGAAACACTCCGTGTTACAATTTGAAATATATCTTTCGTTTATAAAGGGAATAGGATATATCTTTACCAGCTTTTATCAATTCGTCATAAATCATGGAGATGCCGGTTACAAGTAAGAAAAGGGTAAATCCCCTGAAAAAGTCGATCGAAACTACCCTGTTCTCTTCATTTTTTTAGTTGAGTTGTATAGCCAACTAAATCGGGTCGAAGACCATTTGGAGGTTTTTTCCATTTTGGAGGCATCTGTTTAATGGCATTAATAAATACTTCACTGCTGTACTTAAGGAATAAGTAGAATAACAGTTATTCCAACACGATTTTCTTCAGGGAATTGTAAAACAATTCCTCAAATTGGTCTTTTTTTCATGGAATTGTGAGGTTTTAGGTTAATAACATCATTTATTTATAAAGAATTATAAAAACCTTATAAATCAAAATTAGAGCATCTTCAAGTGATTCCAACTCCCCTGAACTCTATCAGGATATTTCTTCATAACATTGAGCACATCATCATTGCACTCTTTCAATTGGAGCAATTTGTGCTCCTGGTTTTGAAACATCCACAACAATGGTTGTTTTTGCAGTCGGTGGATTCATTTAGGGCCAGAAACTGTTTATCAGGTCAACAGTATGGTTAACCAAAATCTGACCAGCTTCAGGTCCTACCATATTGCTCTGTATAACAGCGCTGTAACCGCCACCTTTGGCAGCTTTTTCAGTAGGCAAATATGACCCTTCTCCAGCCGCAAGTTGGATAACAAATGTCTGTAAAGCGTTGCTCCTGGCCTGAATCCGTAATCCGTAATCGGTAAAGAGTTCAAATTGATTTGTACAAATTGCAACATCACCAAGGCGAATTACATGTATCTCTGCCTCCAACTTTGGGTTTGGATTTTTCTTCTGATTTTCGTAGCGGTAAACGACGTCCCTGTTCCATGTCATACGGCCCATTTGATCTTTTGCTGTTGATGAGTCTGCGGCCATCGTAGCAGCAGCGTTATCCATTTCACCTTTGCAAAATGAATATTCCTTCTCTGTAACGATGCGCATCGGAAGACTCAGGTTTTCCACCTTATGAATCATTTTTACATCAACATAAGTATCATTCTTAACTGTTTCATAAGCTTCTTCAACTGCAATATCGATACGTCTTGCAATTTCTTCAAGATGATTTAAGTTTCGAAGTCTGATCATTCGTTCTTCAGATGCTTTTCGATACATTGGTCGTGGAGACTGATCACCAGCAGCGCCAACCCATCCAAGAACACAAAGATTAGGTCCAAACCTTTTCTTCAGCTTCTCACGAACAGGATGCCAATAGTCTGCATTTACAGCTGAACGATTCTCAACTTCCTGGGCCGGACAGGGAACATCAATACTCATCGCAATTAACTTACCGATCTTATTCCAAAAGAAAAGTATATTAACATCATGATCTTCCATCCCTTCGAGATTTATAAATTCAGGCCGATTTGTATTACCATACATTTGTGCAAATCCGTCAGAAAAATAACCCGGGGTAGGAACCTCTTTTGAATATACCACTCTGCGATTATATGCAACGGCAGCATGGCTCAATCCCCAGGAAACTCTACCGGGACTACGACTTTTCCATGCCTTGACAATTGCATCGGTTATTTGTTGAATAAAGAAGTTATCGTAATCTTCAACCTGTGTAACTCCTTTTTTAGGTATCTGATATCGAAAAGAAGAAGAAAGGTCGTTCTCTAAAACAGGAGCCGTATGGGTATGGATTGCGGTCAGTAATATTTTTCTTGTATCTATCTCAGGTACTTTTTTGTGTACGTCATCGCGGACCATTTCAAGTAATTTCTCAGGGATTTCGACAACATCTACAGAAACCATTATTGCCATATCAAGTGAAATGTTCCCATTACGCGATTCCAAGGCAATTACATTAGCTGTCAGCGGTGTCTGTATGGTATCTGCAATTCGCAGATTAAACTGTCCTGCCAGGGCCACGGGAAGTTTTGGTGTAATATCGACGGTAGCTGTACCGATATGTAATTCGGTAGCATGTAAGTCCATAAAACATGACAATATAAAAAGAAAGAGACAAATTCGGATTTTATTGAATCTTCTTATCGGATAGTCTCTGGTTCTGATTTGTAACCTCACACTACTTCCCGTATTATCTTGATTATTTTTCATAATAATTTATTTTACCTTAAGATGTAAAAATGGCTTATAAGAAAAATGTTAATTCGGTATAAGATTTTAACTTGCCTGGATTTTTATCAGTCTGTCGCACAGATCTTTCAAACCTTCTTTAGTATCACCACCGGGCTGTTCAATAGTTGTCCATCCGTTATATCCGATTTCATCAAAAGCTTTCATGACTGCAGTCCAGTTAACATCTCCCTCCAACAACTTAACATTAAACCCTGCACCTTTTCCCTGTGTATCAGCAATCTTGCGGCTGTACTCTTTAATATGCACTTTAGCTATTCTTTTTCCCAGAATTTTTATCCATTGTTCGGGCCATCCGTAAACAAGAACATTGCCGCAGTCAAAATACCATCCTATATAATGAGTTTTAAACTGGTCAACAAATGAGGCTGCTTCCATGGGACTAATTAGAAAATTGTTCCATACATTTTCAAGGGCAATTTTTACCTTCAACTTTTCGGCCATGGGAATAACCTTCTTCAACTCATCAACAATACGGATCCAACACTCGTCGTATCTTACTGTTTCAGTCACTTTGCCAGGAACTAGCAGTACCGTATCCGCTCCATAAGCAGCTGCATCTTCAAGTGACACCTTTAGGGCTGCTATTCCTTGCTCGCGAACCTTTGGATCAGGATCTGAAAGGGGAAATTTCCAATGCAATGCTCCGCACACACTATAGATAATCATTCCGGTTGCATCACGTGCTTTTAATACATTAGTCCTGTCGAGATGGCTCATAGGCTCAACACCTTCAAAACCAGCCTCTTTGGCAAACTGAAATTTTTCCAGTATCGTCTCACCTTTTCCAATGCTTCCCCACATTATACCTCTTTTAAGACTCCTGCCCCCCGGGGATATCATACTGAAGGATCCCGGAAAAGAACCTGCTGAAATTAAGGTCGATGCCATAACTGTATTTTTGGTAAATTCTCTTCTGTTCATATATTTTATTGTTTTAATGTCTAATTGTCTTGAGGTCAATTGGTCTTGTTATTTTGCTTCAGCCCCAATAACCGGAATAGTTTCGGGTATTCCAGGGACAGGTCCGAATGCGTATGTTTTCGGTCCGAGGTAGAGGTCGGAATTCATTACCTCGTCCCAGGTAACATCTTTTCCAGTATAAGCTGACATACGGCCCATAATTGTTATAAGAGTTGAATTAACCTGGGCTTCAGCATCATTAACAGTTTTCCCGGTACGTATTCCGGTAACAAGATTAATATGTTCCTGAACATAAGGATCTTTTACTTTCCATGTAAGGTCAGTGGATCCTTCGGCAGGGTATGGATACTTCCATATTTCTTCACCTTTAAGGTTAAAGATTGTTCCCTTAGCATCTGCAAAACCATTCGTTCCGGTAATAAGCTGTTTTGTCAGGTTGCTACAACCAGTTATCTGACGGGCAGCACAGTGAGTTTGCATACCGTTATCATAAACATACTCAATGCTGAAAAAGTCATACTGATCTCCTGTTATCCTTCGCTGACGGCCTCCCCAGCCAATTGCTTTTACAGGATTTTTACCAATATACCAGTTCATAACATCTATCTCATGAATAAATTGCTCAACAATATGATCGCCCGATAACCAGCAGAAATTCGCCCAGTTACGCAACATATACTCCATATCTGACATTCCGGGGCGCCTTTTTATTACCCATAATGATCCACCGTTACGGATTATATGGGCGCTGACTATCTCGCCTATTTCTCCGTTCAGAACCCGTCTCCTGGTTTCCATGAAATCTTTCTGCACCCGCCGGATCGTACCGCTCACAATACAAAGCCCGTTTTGTTTTGCCCTTTCGGCGGAAACCAGAACCGAACGCGCACCAACAGGATCAACAGCACATGGTTTCTCCATAAAAATATGCTTGCCAGCTTTTACTGCTGCCTCAACATGTTGAGGACGGAAGTGAGGAGGAGTGCAAAGTAAAACAACATCCACCCCGGCATCTATTACCTTTTCATAACTGTCAAAACCCAAAAAACATTTCTCATCGGGAATTTCAACATTTTTCTGAGTTTTTAATTCTGCCTTGCATTTATCGAGACGATCCTGAAAAACATCACCTAAAGCCACAATCTGAAGGTTAGGGCCGGCATCGAGGTAGTTAATTGCAGCGCCTGTTCCTCTCCCTCCACAACCGATTAGTCCTGCTTTCAGAATTTTGCCATCCGGAGCCTGGGAAAGTAATTCAGGAAGTTTTATCTCATTTCTTTTTGAACTATTTTCTGCACATGAATTTAAAAGTTGTATGGCACCCACCGTTCCAATGGTAGCCATCGCCGTCTTGGAGATAAATTTACGGCGGCTAAAATCTTTTTTGCTTTCCATATTAAAAGGTCTGTAAAACGTTACTTAACTAATATAATAATTATTCCATCAAATAACTAATGTATAGTAAATTATTCCCAAAATAAAACCAAGCATAGCGTATAAGATAATGATTGGGATGATTTAGGTTGTTTCCGGTCATATCCAGCAATTTTTTTCCCATTTAAATAATTCCAGTCTGATCCCTGAGAATATTCAGACGTCAAACGGGCATTTATAACGGAAATGATCCGGTGTGCCGGATACAAAAGCGACGCTATTTCAGGTTTATTATAAGTGGAAACCATCAGTGCAGATTCATTATTCTGAATATCACTCAGCCAAAAAGGCGTCATTATTTTGAGAGAATCATAAATTGGAGAATGTGCAGGAAATTGAACACAGACATTCCCTGCTACTGAATTATTTGAAAATAAGATAAAGAATGAAATAAATATTGCATACTTAAGTAATATTTTCCTGTTCATGCCAGACTATTTTATATTACCTATCCTGATAATGGTAGCAGAATAGGCAGGAAAAAGATATGTGAAACTTTTACCAGCAGGAAAGGTGCCAGAGGTGGGAACAATCAAAGTTGGATTGGAGAGTGAATTTTCCGAATCAGGAGTCCCGTTTAACATACTGAAGTGTCCTGATGGATTTACTTTCCCGGAACCATTCAGAGTAATCAGAACAGATTCAGGTATTGCTGACTTGTTAATTACTTTTAAAAGTATATCATTCTTACCTGATTCTGTATCAACTGAGGCCGACCAAACACAATTAGAAGTATTTTGTGTAAAGGGCAGAACTTTCGTTCCTGCATTATCGATGAACATCATTTTTTGCATATAATATGCTGGTGCTGCGAAGCACGATACAGCGTCATTCCAGACAAGACATGGCCCAAAATTTCCATGATCAACAAGACCGGAATAATTCCCATACCCAGTCCACCATAGTTTTTCAGAGTTCTTTTCGCATCCCAACATAAAGACTGCATCACCAAGAGCATCTCCATAATTCCCATGAACATCACCGCCATTTCCTTTTATAGAAGAAGCAAATTCGGCAACGCATATTTTTTTACAGGCCGGATCTATTGTATCATATTTATTATAGAGATCCGTAAGGTCTTTCTGGTAAAAATGCTCATCCGTAAAATCAACCGGCAATCCGAAAGTATGAGAAAGAATATTTTTATCGCGGAAGCCGTTAAACATTATTTTCATTTGAGGGAAATGGGCAAGAATTGAATCGTGGATCATAGAATACCGGGGACGGTACTCGGCGGCTGTTTCCATACCATTTTCATTTCCTATTTCTATATACTTAAGATTATACGGTTTAGGATGACCGTTTGCAGCCCGCTTAGCTCCCCATGGTGTTGAAACGGATCCAGTACAATACTCCAATAAGTCCAGGATATCCTGAATAATCGGTTGCATTTTATCAAGAGGACAAATGCCGAATGGGCCCCACCCGGGTGTTTCGCTTATTCCTGACGATGTGGTATAAACAGGCTCGGCTCCCATATCCTCGCATAATTGCAAATACTCATCCAGCCCAAAATAGAGATCGTTTTTATACGCCCATCTGTTCCTTGTGGAACCCGGCCGTTGTTCAAGAAGTCCGATAGAATTCTTCCAGTTCCAGCATGTATCCATATTGTCCGATTCAGCTGTACAACCGCCAGGGAACTGTATAAATTTTAATTTCAAAGCTGCAAGCTTTTCAGCGAGATCCGGCCTTAATCCATTCGGCCGGTTTTTCCAAGTCGGAGGCATTACTGTAACGACATCAAAATACACATTGCCTGTAGTAGATGCATAGAGAACAAACCGGTTGGCTCCGGTAACTTTTGATATACCTTTGGGAATAAGATCGCAGGTAAAATGTTGCCAGTCAGCAGTAGGCTTAAACTCAGACGATTTGGCATATACTTCGCCGCTGGTGCTCTCGAGTTTTGCTATGATGGAACCGTTGAAATTTGAACTTTTTTTAGCCCAGAAAGAAACTTTATATCTTGTATTATTTTCTAATTTAATTCCCCAGTAACCACTGTTTGCCATTCCCACGCTTCCCGATGCAACCGATAGAACTTCTAGTTTAATGCAATGAACCTGCCGGCTGTTTAACATACTTGTTTCGGATGACGTTTGTCCGGACAGGTTACCGTTTGAGGACCCGGATTTTACCAGAGACCAGTCTGCTGCAGGAGTACTGTTAAGTTTGGAATCTATTTCATCAAATGAAGGATTTTTGATCAACTGCGCGTATAAGCCACCCTCAAACTGGTAATTAAATTCTTCAATCTGCTGACCTCTGCAAATGGGAGCGACTACAGCCCCAGGTCTGGTAACGTCTACAGTAAAGCTTTTTTGCGCGAAAATTTTTGAAGCTACAGTACTCCAAATCAATCCTGCTAAAAAAACTGACCAAAAGTACTTTGAATATCTGATGTTCTTTTTTAATGGATTCATGGTACAATTTATTTATCACAATTCAATTAAATATATCAAAAAAAAGGATGATTTTCGTGGTGTTTCAAAAGCAGAAATCAATTATCCTTCCCGAGGATTCTCCAATAGCAAATCCAATTTGCAGGTTTAAATACACGGTAAAACCTCTTTTATCAAAAATATAGCATAACAATTTTAAAAAAAACTACTTCATTATCCTTTAATAACACTGTATTTGCATGATTTGTTAAATAAAAAAATTCAAAGTTTTGTATTGATGTTGGATTGAAACCCTTCATTTTTTTCCCATTTTGCGAATCTCATTTGCAGCTTCTATCATTGCAAAAGAACCTTCAAAAGTATCCGAACCCTCGTCATTTCCAATGGCTTTTTCTTTATTGGAAGCCCAGTTATTTACGTCAATACCTAATTGAAGTGATGAATCCCAGCGCTTGCCATTAATAGTAATTCGCATAAGGATGAGTACTTTACCATCCTTTAATAACTTGCTTTTCCTTAAATAAAAAAGAATTTTAAACGTATCCCTTCCCATAAGTCGTAATTATAAGCACAAAATTAAAATATAAAAACCAAATATATACTACGCAAAACGCCGCATAACAACGCGTTATATCAATTCGGTGTACTTTTTTTAAAAAGTTAAGTACACCGAATGGTTCACTCGGGAACAGGTGAATTTTGCTTTATTTTGCTTTAAACTGCTTAGGGGCAAAATTGCAAAACCCTGAAACATAGGCTATTTCAGGGTTTTGCTGTAAATTGCATTATCAATCAGCGGAGAAAGGTGGGTTACTTTCAATGATCCCTGGGGGAGAACCTTGCAGAACAAATTACTCC
>PMIL01000077.1 GCA_003157075.1 Bacteroidales bacterium
AATTCCATGAAATTCATCATGTTATATGTATATGGCTGATAGGCATATGACTGATTGGCATTATGGATAAACATGAGAGGAAATGGTACTTTCCCAAATATTATGCCTGCATCTGCTGAGACATCAGTATATCCGATTATTGACAAATAAAATCGCTTACTGATACCCACATTTAATTTCTGATAATTATAATCATTNNCTGTATAATTTCCCCTGATAAAATTCCTCCTTAGGTGCAAACCTGAGGTTCAAAGTGGCTTCGGAGATTTGTAAAAATGGCACCTGGTTTACCAGCAGCGAGGAATCATTGCCAGCAAAATATAGACTTCCGGCAGGGGCTTCCTTTGTAAATGCATACCCAAGTTTAAAGGAAAAATGATTTTCAAATTCATTCATATATCCCAGCCCAAAAGTGTGGTTATAAACCATCTTATCATTTACCCCTCTTTTGAAGGAGTAAAAAATATTATCAGGCCCTGAAAATAATAATTCCTGACCCGGAATCTTAGTATCATACGTATAACTGAGGCTGATTGATTTTACGGGGAATTTATAAATGGATGTTCCTGGAATCGAATATGTTGTTGTGAAACTATACTTATAACGTCTGTCATGTGTTCCGTACGCCAGATATGCATCAAAATATATCCTTTTATTAAATAGCGGGGTCGTGCGTCCTCCAAATCTTAACCTTGTTCCCTCAATAGGATTAAAACTCAGAAAGCTGACATCCGGACCCAATTCAAATTGCCTGAGGTTTAAATAGTTGGTCGATAAGAGAACCAGAATATTTACTCTTCGTCTGAACGCCGGAATTTTTTTAAGGCTGTCAACGATCGCATATAAGTTCCGCTCCGGATTATCTATTGGCGGCTTACGCACTGAGTCCCAGTAATATGTATTCTTACCAGACGTATCCTTATCCCAGACTTTATCGGACCCACTGAAGACTGAATCAGCGATTGTGTTATTAACAGAATAGTCAGTATATGAGACTATACGACGTCCCAAAAGGCCGGGAAGGGTCTTGGTCACACCAAAATCCACCGCGATCTCGTCTTTGTTTAGGAGCCATGTTTTCTCCCCTATTTTTTTAAAATCCTGAATTATTCTGACATCCTTTATCCAATCGATATTTATCTTTTTATTGAAACTCATATCTATCTTCCTGATAGCATAGGTACTGTCGTCTGTTATATAAAGAAAACCATGAAAAAGGAAATCAGACGGATTGCGTGGTTCAAAGAAGAGTTTGATACATCTGACATTTTCAACCAATGCTGTATCCTGGATGTAAAAACGGTAAAGAACAGGGGCAGTGACGGCTACCGGGCTCAGAAATTTATTTGACATAAAGAATATTTCATTATTATAAATATCAATGTTCTGATAGAGATAATTAATGTTCGATGTAAGTCCCTTACTATCGATATATTCATTAAAATCAATTGTTTTCTCAGCATGAATGATCTCTTTTTCAGCCTTGGGATTCTTTCTGAAAAAACAGCTTGACTGCTTTTCTTTGATAAACATTGGCAAATCATCTTTCCCGTCAATACGGGAAGAGTCAACATTATCAAATATGAAATGGAATTTGCTGAATGTACGAAGGTTTTCGAACTTATCGCTGATGTTACTCAAAGCAAAAACTATCTTTTCATATTTTTCATAATTATAATATTCAAGGCTTTCTTTCCGGTTAGATGCTTTATGTTTAATTACTTTTTCAATCAGCTCAACTGATGGATTGTTCTTGTTTGAATAGTTTTTTTTGGATGCCTTTACCTGTACTTCTCCCAGTTCAACTGCCGTGCTGCTGAGTTCAACATTTATAACCTGCGTTTTACCCGGAGTTATTATCCTGGATTCAGATTCGTACCCTAAAAATGAAAATGTAATCTTATATGCTGTTTTGCTTGTCAGAATACTATACATGCCCTTATTATTAGTAACTGTTCCTACGGATGTATTTTCCAGTATAACTGAGACAAAGGGCAGTGAAGCCCGTGTTTTTGCATCAACCACATGGCCGCTTATTGATGTATTANNCCATTTTGAAATTTTAAGAATTTCCATTTAAGATCGCAGCATTAAAATTCACATCAAACTGTACAACCGTGTCGCTGAATACTATTTGATAATTGTAATAACAATTTTGATCGGCACATTCCTATTTCTTTTAAACAAAGACGCCCGGCTTGAAGAATTTTTAAAAGATGACCAGGTGCAATGTTCCCAGCCTGGACCTTGCCATTGTAAGGAATCGTGATAAGGAAGGNNCAGATTAAGCGGGCAAAATTTGTATCGTTTACGCCATAGTGCCTTTGTGCCGTTGTGCCTTATTTATGTATTTCTTTGATTTTAATCCCCAGTTCCCTTTCTAAATTCCTTAACTCTGATTGTTCCTTTGAGGATATCATACTGAGAGAAAATCCTTTATTGCCGGCTCTGCCAGTCCGTCCGCTTCTGTGGGTGTAGTATTCTGTCTTTTCAGGAAGCTGATAATGCACTACAAAAGCCAGCTCCCTGACATCAATACCCCTTGCTGCCAGATCGGTTGCAACAAGTATCTGAAGTTTACTGTTCTTGAATGCCCTCATAACTTTATCCCGTTCTTTTTGCAGCATGTCACCATGTAATGCATCTGTATTGATTTTTCTGCCAATAAGCTTTTTGGAAACCGATTGGACCTCGGCTTTGGTCCTGCAAAAGATAAGACCACGGTTTGCTCCCTGTGATTGAATGAACTGAAACAGAACCTCGGGCTTTTCCTCGTTTGTGCAGACCAGAAATTTATGTTCTATATCCCTGTTTGTAATGTCGTTTTTATTTACCTCTATCTTTAAGACATTCGGCGACATATACCCACTGATAATTTTTTTGATTTCTGGAGGCATGGTAGCTGAAAAAAGCCATGTATGACGCTTGCCGGCAGTAAACTTAAGTATATTGTCAAGTTCTTTTTTAAAACCCATGCTGAGCATTTCATCAGCTTCATCGAGAATAATAGTCTTGATAAAAGAAAGATCAATAGCCTTGCGTTCCAGCAAATCGACAAGCCGTCCGGGAGTGGCAACTACAATATGGGTCGGGCGTCTTAATGAGCTGATCTGTTCCTCAATATGAGCACCGCCATAGACCGATTCGATAAATATCTTCTTGGGAATATATTTGGTAAACTTAAATAACTGCTTTGCAATCTGCTGACCCAGTTCGCGTGTCGGCGAAAGGATAAGTGCCTGGATATTAGGCTTATCAGGATTTATAGCTTGTAAAACGGGTAATCCGTATGCAGCTGTTTTACCAGTGCCCGTCTGGGCCTGTCCTATGAAATCTGTTCCTTTTTCAATCAGAAAAGGAATTGCTTTTTCCTGTATTTCAGTCGGAGTAATAATATTGATTTCCAGTAATGCTTTTATAAACTTTTCGGAAACACCTAAATCAGAGAACGTTTTCAAATGGATAGTATTAATGGGCTGCAAAGGTAAACTAATTAACCGGTTAACCTATTTATGCTTTTGAATACAGTCTTTAAAGCTTTTTGACGGGTATCCTGCATCCGGTGTCATAACAACCAAGGGACAGCTTTTGACCCTTATAATCCAATGAAATTCCGGGAATCTATAAAGTACAATAAAACTACTGAATCATTTAACGTTAAGACTGTTAATTTTTGCATCCTTAGGTGTGCCCAGAAGAACCGCTATCCATCTTGTTTTCTCATTTTGTTCAAGAACAATTTTTATTGTAATGGTTAAAGGAACAGACAGGAACATACCCACTGTGCCAAGAACAAATCCCCAGAAAATCAGGGATATGAATACCACCAGTGTAGACAGGCCCAATCCTCTTCCCATTATCTTCGGTTCAATAAAATTCCCAAGGATATTATTTACTGCCATAAAGGATACCAGGGTCCATACTGCACTCCCTAAACCCAGTTGTATAAGCGCAAAAAGCAAAGCAGGAACCGCAGCTATTATCGATCCGATATTTGGTATATAATTCAGCAGCCCCGCGATAAGGGCCCATAGAATTGCATAATCAAGACCGATAATTGACAGCGCAATATATATCAGGATACTTGTAACAATGCTTATTATCGTTTTTATTCCAAGGTAATGACGAATGCTGTTGATAATAGTTGTAAGATAATCCAGGGATTCAGCCGGACCTTTGAATACCGATCTTATTTTATCAGGAAAACTACTGAGTTCCAATAACATGAATATGATGGTAAGAAAAACCAAAAAAGCATTTCCCATCATGTTAACAAGTTCGTTTATAGCCTGAACAGTTAAACTTAGAATCCTGGAAGTATCGAACATTTTCGGGAATTGGTCCTTCGTTACGGTAATCCCGTGACTGTTCAGGAAATTAATAAAGGAATCGGTGATCGAATTCAGACTGGCCTCATAATTTGGTGCATTTGATGTAAAAGAGGAAATAGCACCTCCGATCAGATATCCTATTCCGAAGAATATCAAAAGAATCCCGATTAACGCTATCAGCACGGCCAACCCTTTCGGGACTCTCTTTTTTTCAAGCCATAATATTGGCTGAGCGCAGATAATACTGATAAACAAAGCCATCAGAAAGGGACCTATTATTGATTTTGCAAAAATCATCCCTGCAATGATTATAACAAATGCTGCAATTCTCAATACTGTCAAAGACTGTACTTCAGGTAATTTATTGTTCATAGCTTCTGAACGCTTCAAATGATATTTCAGACTTTGAGTAATTTCATAAGCTCATCAAGTTTCGGAGATAGAATAATTTCCGTCCTTCTGTTTTTGGCTCTGCCTTCATTTGTTTCATTATCCGCTTTTGGAAAAAATTCACCTTTACCTGATGCTGTCAGACGGGTTGGTGCAATTTTGTAGTCGATGGTAAGAATTCTCACTATTGATGTAGCTCTTACAACACTCAGATCCCAGTTGTCTTTATAAACTGANNCCGGCCAGAAGATTTAAGGCTTCTTTACCTTTTTCTTCCACTGTTGAACTCCCCGATTTGAATAAAAGCTTATCGGACATTGAAACATAAACTTTTCCGTTTTTTATTTCGACTGACAACTCATCTGAATTAAATCCCAGCAAGGCATTTCTTAAAATATTATTTAAGCTATTGGTTAAAGAATCCTGCCGTGCTATGATCTTTTTCATCTCATCAAGTGTTCTTTCCCTGTCGGAAAGTAATTTTTCCTTCGCATTCAGCTCTTCGGATTTTGCAGCAAGATCCCTGCTTAATTTGTCAGTCTGAGACAGGCTAAGTGTTGACAAACTTTTATATCTTCCCTGTAAATCAGTGAATTGAGCTGTGAGATCTTTGTTTTTATTTGTCTCATCGGTCAGGTTGCTTTTTAATCCTGCATTTTCCTTCTGCTTTGATGCAAGATCGCTGCATAGTTTATCTCTTTCAGTTACAACAGCTTTCAGTCTTTTTCCCATTGCCGGTTGTTTAAGAGGCTTTGGATCACCGCACTGGTAAACAGCTGCACAGGAATTCAGCAGGAGGATCAGAACTACCGGAATTATTACAGAATTTATCCTTTTCATATGTATCATTTTTAATTGAATTCAAAGGTACAACAATCGTATTAAGAACACATTAAGATTAGCATTAACTTTCTACAGGAACTTACCGGTCAGATTAAAAATTTGGTTCAGTTAAACCATTTCCGATAAATATTAAGAAAAGGTCATTTTAAAATTGATCATCTGATTCTTTTTTATTTCTTTGGAACTATCAAATAATATAATGTATGGCAGAAATAATTATTAAAGAGGTGGTCACTAAAAGAGATAAACGGAATTTTATTTATCTGCCGTCAAAAGTTCACAGGAATGATCCAAAATGGCTTCCTCCGATCTATGCGGATGAATGGGAGTTATTTGATGAGAAGAATAACAAATCGTATCAATATGCTGATACTATTCTCTGTCTTGCTTACAGCGATAAAAAGATAGTCGGACGCATAATGGGCATTATAAACAGGAGATATAATACGATTCATAATGAACAGCATTGTCGGTTTTGCTTCCTGGAATGTTATGAGGATTTCGATATTGTTCATGCACTAATAAACAAAATAGAAGTGTGGGCAAGAGAAAAAGGCATGATAAAACTTGTGGGTCCCTTAGGTTTTTCAGATAAGGATCCTCAGGGTTTTCAGATTGAAGGATTTGATTATCCCAAGTTTATTGTCTGCCCTACCAACGATAGTTATTTACCGGAAATGATTGCCAGAGAGGGTTATGAAAAGTATCAGGATCTCGTTAATTACCTGGCCAAAGTACCTGATCAGCTTCCGGACATTTACAATAAAATTCTTTCCAGAGTTTCAGAAAATAATGAATTCAGCATAATCGAATTCCATTCCAAGAAAGAACTTAAACCATATATTATCCCCGTCCTTAACTTAATGAATCAGACCTTTATGGAGATCTATGGGTTTGTTCCTCTTGATGACCAGGAAAAAAAGGATCTCGCCCGACGATACATGATGATCCTCGATCCCAGATTTATAAAAGTTGTAAAAACCAGTGAGGAACTTATTGGCTTTGCTGTAGGCATACCTGACATCAGTGAAGGTATCAGAAAAGCAAAAGGCAACCTTTTCCCGTTTGGAGTTTTTAGAATATTAAGGGAATTAAAAAACTCAAAAAAGCTTCTGATGCTGCTGGGTGGTGTGAAAAAAAGTCACAGGGGTAAAGGAATTGATGTTTTAATGGCTGTCAAAATGTTACAGGCTTGTATGGAAAACAAGATGGAACTCATTGATCTTCATCTCATCCTTGAATCCAATACCAGAATGAGAGCGGAATGTGAAAGGATAGATGGCCGGATTATCAAAAGGTTCCGTATTTATCAAAAAGATCTGTAACCGCTAGACGGAAAGTCCCTGAATGCCTGGGGAGTAACATTGCACATTTAAAGATTTCCGTGTTGTGATCCAAAAAAGCAATAAATAAAACTGCAGGGAAGAACAAGATCTTATCAAAGCAAAACAATCAACTTGAGCAATTCCTGTTTTGTTTTTCCAAGTTTCTTGCTCAATGTTTCAATCATCTCCTTTTCATTTCCTTCATTATAATGGAGATCTTTATCTGTAAGATTGTTATATTTCTTAAGAAGTTTTTCTTTCTTACTCTTCCAGTATCCGGCTCCAATATAGTTCATGACAATTATTTTTATAGTGTTAGACATGCTGATTCAGGCTCTTTATTGATAATACATTACCCATATGCGAGAATCGTTCATTCTTTCACGCTAAAAACCTCCAATTCTTATGCCAGAATAATTTTTGAATAGCTAAAAAATAATGTATTAGTCTAATATGCTGTTAACGTGCTACTTACAAAAAGAATGAGTTTAATAACAAGAATATCATTAGATGAATTATTCTCAAAATGAGAAATTTTACCGGCTTTTTTTTCATTTTGCTTCTATGGCGCACCCCGGGCCAACTTCCATCATACTTGTTGCCGGTCTTTTTGCGGCGTTGGAAAAATTGACCATATTTATTGAGATCAGCTGTGCAATCAGATATAAATTCATTACGAACATTTTACCTTTGTATTCGCTTCCGATTAAAGAATTAATGTAGTTTTATAGTGATAATTTAAAACCAATTGCGTTTAGGACTGAAAATCCACAAATACTATTACTCATGATAAATAAATATCTTGTTACCCTGTTTGTGATCCTCATTTTTCATACTTCAATTGCCAGATCTCAAAAGATTTCGGGCTTCTACGAAAAAAATATTGCAAAGGAGCTTAGTCTTGAGTCTTCATTTGACAAAAATTTAAGCAAGGAAAATATCGGTGAAACGATTAAAGTGCTTTCTGCAAAGCCGCACCACATAAGTTCTCCTGCAGATAAGGAAAATGCTGAATATATTTTAAGCCTGTTCAATAAATGGGGATGGGATGCAAAAATTGAAACATTTTATGTGTTGTTTCCCTCTCCAAAAATCAGGTTGCTGGAAATGACATCACCTGCATCTTATAAAGCTTTGCTAAAGGAGCCAGCGTTGAGGGAAGATGCCACATCAGGACAAACAGGACAATTGCCAACTTATAATGCCTTCAGTGCCGATGGGGATGTCACGGCTGAACTGGTGTTTGTAAATTACGGACTGCCTTCAGATTATGAAATGCTTAATAAATTGGGAGTTGATGTGAAGGGTAAAATTGTAATAGCAAAATATGGCCGCAGCTGGAGAGGGATTAAGCCAAAAGTTGCCCAGGAACATGGTGCGATTGGCTGTATCATTTATAGTGATCCTATGGACGACGGATACTTTCAGGGAGATGTATATCCAAAAGGTGCTTTCCGAAACGAATATGGTGTTCAAAGAGGATCAGTAATGGATATGTCATATTATCCCGGCGATCCCTTAACACCTGGCACCGGTGCAACAAAAGATGCAAAAAGAATTGAAAGACTGCAGGCCCCGAACCTGCTAAAAATTCCTGTATTGCCCATCAGTTATCATGATGCAGCACCTTTACTTGAGGCTCTTGAAGGGCCGGTAGCACCTTTAGAATGGCATGGTGGTTTGCCCTTTGCATTTCATATTGGTCCGGGTAAAACAAAAGTTCACTTAAGCGTGTCATTTAATTGGGATATTGTACCCTGCTATGATGTGATTGCTAAAATCCAGGGAGCTGAATTTCCTGATGAGTGGATTATAAGGGGCAATCATCATGACGCCTGGGTAAATGGGGCCGGAGATCCGGTAAGCGGACAGGCTGCAATGCTGGAAGAGGCAAAATCAATAGGCAGCCTGCTGAAAACCGGGTGGAAACCTTCAAGAACAATCGTCTATTGCGCATGGGATGGTGAAGAACCAGGGTTACTTGGCTCAACAGAATGGGTTGAGGATCATGAAAGAGAATTAAAAGAAAAAGCAGTAGTTTATATAAACTCAGATGCAAACAGCCGTGGATTTCTTTTCGCTGAAGGGTCTCATGCTCTGGAACCTTTCATGGATGAAATAGCAAAGCAGGTAATCGATCCGGAAACGAATGTAAATGTATTTGAAAGAAGAAAAGCTCATGAAGCAATTTCCGCAAGTAGTGAAGAAGCAAAGAAAACGATCTGGGAAGTAAAAGAATTGAAGCTGGAAGCAATGGGTTCCGGTTCTGATTATTCTTCATTTATCCAGCATGAAGGAGTTCCTTCATTGAACCTGGGGTTTGGAGGGGAAGACCCCAGCGGTGATTACCATTCTATCTATGATTCCTACAGCTTATTCCTGAAATTTAAGGATCCCGGATTTCAATATGGGGTGGTCCTGGCTGAAACGGCAGGGCATGCCATTTTACGGATGTCAAATGCTGATGAATTACCCTTCGATTTCAGCCATCTTTTTAAAACAGTTGATGAATATTCAAAAGAACTGATAACTCTCATGCAGACCAGCCGGGAAACAACTGATTTAGAAAATCTGATAATCAGTTCTGGAGGATATGCTGAAGGGGAAGATCCGACAAAGAAATATATCCTTCCGTCTGTTAAATCCGAAGTACCTTATCTTGATTTTTCACCTTTGCAAAACGCGATAATTGGTTTAGGAACAAGTGTGGACAGATTAAATATTGTTATACAAAATAATATAAAGGAGAATAAGGCCAGTGCAGCATTTAATCAGTCTCTTTACAGAGCCGAGCAGCAGTTATTGATAGAAACCGGACTTCCAAGGAGATCATGGTATAAGCACTCACTTTACGCTCCTGGTTTTTATACCGGTTATGGAGTAAAAACCATGCCGGGCATACGCGAAGCGATTGAACAAAGGAACTGGAAAGAAGCACAGGAACAAATTGAGGTTGATGCCAAAGCACTGATAAAACTTGCAGAGTATTTTAACTCTTTGTCTTCCTGAGCTAATGATTCAGAGGTCAATTGTGTACTGAGAAGTATGTTACCCTCTTCCACTAATGGTCAGATACAGATCTTCGACCTTCTTCCTGGCCCAGGGTGTCTTTCGCAGAAACTTAAGACTCGACTGAACACTGGGATTATTTGTAAAACATTTTACGTTTATATGAGTACTTAGCTGCTCCCATCCATAATAATCAACCAGCGAATTCACTATAAATTCAAGGGTTTTACCATGAAGGGGATCATTACTTTTTTGTTCTTCCATACAATTATTACATAATGATCACAAAAATAATCAAAAAGCTTATAGATAGGGTAACCTGAAGGTTTGACCCTTGATTAACTTATAAAAACATGATATATTTATGTTTGAGTATAATATCAGTTTTTACAAAGCCATCATACCATGGAAAAAAACTTAAAAAGACGCCAGTTTATTAAAACTTCTGCAGTTGCAGCAACAGGTTTAACTTTTATTCATTCAGCAATAAAATCTTCCGGGAAGAATATGGATGGTAATCCCATAAGGCTCGGTGGTCCGGTCAGCGGTAATTTTAACGATCCGTCAGAATGGGTTAAAGCCTTAAAGACATTGGGATACAGTGCTGCATATTGTCCAGTACAGCCCGGGGCCTCATCCGAACTGATTAAATCGTTCCGCGCAGAGGCAAAAAAGAATAATATCCTGATAGCTGAAGTAGGAGCCTGGAACAATATGATGGATCTTAAAGAAACCGCCAGGAAAGAGGCAATTGAGAAAAACATTAAAGCGCTTCAGCTGGCTGATGAGATTGGTGCAGGATGCTGTGTAAACATCTCAGGGGCCAGGGGTGAAATATGGGACGGACCATATCCCGGAAACTATAGTAAAGAGACATTCGATATGATCGTTGAAACAGTCCGGCATGTTATTGACCAGGCGAAACCGGTAAATGCCTTTTATACTATTGAGCCCATGCCTTATATGGTACCCGATACCCCTGATTCATATCTTGAGTTAATCAAAGCTGTCGGTAGAAAACAGTTTGGAGCACATCTGGATGTCGTGAATATGATTTCCAGTCCCCAGAAATATTTCAATAATGGTGCATTCATAAAAGAGTGCTTCGCCAAGATGGGCAATATGATCAAATCCATTCATGCTAAAGACATAATAATTCTGCCAAAACTTACTGTAAATCTGGAAGAGTGCAGGCCGGGATTGGGAGTCCTGGATTATGGAGTTTATTTACGTGAGACGAGCAAGCTGAAAGATATTCCGTTTATGCTTGAGCACCTGGAAAAGATGGAGGATTACAAACTGGCTGCTGATTATGTCAGATCTGCAGGAGCAAAAGAAGGGATAACCTTTGTATAAATCAGCGAGTCATTCCATCTTCAGTCCTTTTCAGCAAAGGATTTTGTCTGGTGTTCCGTCTGACTTTCGGATAGCGTTTATTATTTGAGAATCTCCTTTTCTTAGATGACCTGGGGTCTGCTTCATCCCACGACGGTACAGGGCCGATATTGTCGGGTGGTATAAGTTTGGGAATAGATGCTTTAATTAATTGTTCAATATTTCTCAGCTTGTAGATCTCCTTCTGCGTTACAAGAGTTATAGCTTCTCCTTTTGCATTGACACGAGCGGTTCTTCCAATCCGGTGAACATAATTTTCAGGATCATGCGGAACATCATAATTGATTACAAGGTTAATTTCTTTTACATCAATGCCCCTGCTCATTACATCCGTAGCTACAAGTATCCGGATTTGTTTTGACCTGAAATCCCTCAATACTTCTTCCCGCTTATTCTGATCCAGATCAGAAGAGATTCCGTGTGAAGGAAAGCCAATTCTGTTAAGGGATCTGACAATTTCATTTATCTTGCTTTTTGTAGAAGTAAATATAAGTATGCTGTCAAAGTTCTCATTCCCGTCCAGAATATGTTTTATCATTTTTACTTTCTGTTCATCAAAAATAAGATAGGCCTTTTGATCAATCCCTTCAGCCGGAGTGGAGTTAGCCAGAGATATTTCTACGGGATTGTGCAAAATTTTCTGAGCAAGCTGACGAATACTTTTTGGCATTGTTGCGCTGAACATTAACGTCTGATGTTTCTTTGGAAGATGAGATATAATTGTTTGAATATCTTCAATAAATCCCATATCTAACATTCTGTCAGCCTCATCTAATATTAAATGTTTAATGTTCTTAAATTTAACATTACCCATTTTCAGATGAGTTAACAGTCTCCCCGGTGTGGCAATTATTATTGCGGCACCATGTTTGAAAGCGTGAACTTCTGATTCCCAGTCAACTCCGTTTCCGCCCCCGTAAACGGCAATTGCTTCAGCGGGAATAAAATAGGAAAAACCCTGTATCTGTTGTTCTATCTGAACAGCCAGTTCCCTGGTAGGTACTATTATAAGAGTATCTGTATTATTATCTGTATTGTCTACCAGTTTATTGAGAATTGGTAAAACAAATGCTCCTGTTTTTCCTGTTCCTGTCTGTGCACAGGCTATTAAATCTCTCCCATCAAGAATGACCGGGATAACCTGTTCCTGTATTGGTGTTGCAGTATCAAAGCCCATGTATGAAATGGCTTCCAACAATTGTGACTCAAGTTTGAGTTCTGTGAATTTCATCTGAATTTTAACTAATTATTATATCCCTATTTCTGATTTCTCTCCATGTCTCAATTGGAAATAATCCGCAAAAGTACCTATTTTACAGGGATATCTCATAAATGTTACCGATTTAAGATGAATCGATTTAAGTTGAGCGGCGGCTGCGAGGTATTATGAATAAACTATATAATATTATCAGATAATTATGTAACATCCATAATGAGATAAACACTATCTCTGTAAATATAAATATTGAAGAAAACATAAAACAATTAATTATGACAAGGTATTCAAAAGCAGCTGAGAAAAAGGTTGGCAAAGTGATGAAGGAATTTAAAGACGGCACTTTGAAATCGGGTAAAGAAGGGAGCGGCGGAAAAGTAAAAAGCCGGAAACAGGCTATTGCAATAGGAATTAGCGAAGCCAGGGAAGCAGGATTAAAAGTACCCAAAAAGAAGCCTGAAAAATAGTACTTGCTATCCTGAATAGCAACTGAATCGGGGTCAGGAAATACAGGAGCTCAACTTGTTCAAATAATTAACACGCTCCTTCTTTCTGGCTTTATGCCATTATGTCTCTATCCCATCTTACCTTTACTTCATACCTGGCCCTGGCTATTGCCAGA
This sequence comes from Bacteroidales bacterium, assembly GCA_003157075.1. GTDB lineage: Bacteria > Bacteroidota > Bacteroidia > Bacteroidales > VadinHA17 > LD21. The sequence continues at coordinate 13,132 of PMIL01000077.1, forward strand.
TCCTCATCAAACAGATCATCAAGTATCTGGCTGACACCACGAAGACCTTCAACTACTTTTTCCGCCCAGTCAAAGTAATCTGTGATACGTCCTCTTGACCAATCAGACGGAGGATTGTCAGTAAGATCCCGAAGGTTCATAATTTTATCGGCAATTTTCAGCTTTTTGGCCCGGTCCGATTTGTGTGATGCACTCTCAATCTGTAATTTTTTTCTCTCAAACTTATCAAGAGTTTTGTCATCCGTCACTTCCAGAGTCAGTGATAATATCTCTTCACCAAAAATCTCAGAAATCTGGTCAATAAGTTCATCTCTCTCTGAGGTTGAGTTAACAGTGTCTTCAACCACATCGTGAAGAATAGCAGCTGAGATCAATACAGGGTCTGCCTCTCCTGCATAATTTGCCAGAAGATTAGCAACCTGAATAGGATGATTTATATATGGAGTACTGCCCTCTCCCTTACGCAATTGACCTTTGTGTCTGAAGGCTGCAAAATCGAGTGACTTTAAGATTAATGCTAAATCATTCATTTTTAAAACATCAGATAAAAACCAGCTAACTGATTTATAACCAGTCAGTATATTTATTCAAATATAATGAATTTTTCACTTTGGTCCCTCTGTCAACTTGTCTCTTAGTCATTTCCCTGCTGATCAAAATGCCCTTCTACGGTTAATGCTATCTGCTGAGCTGCAATCTCCGGAAACTAACCTCTTAACTTATCCAGTAACTGGTTTAATTGCCTCACTTCTTCCAATGTAAGGTTCTGAAATAAATTGTCTGTTACCATCTCACAATCACCCATTTCTGATATTAAAGCTATTCCTTTTTCAGTTATCTGCAGGTCCTTTTGCCGTCTGTCAGTTGCATTTTCTTTTCTGCTGATAAGCTCCTTTTCAACAAGCCTGTCAACGATACGGCTAACGTCTGAATTTTTATCCAGCATTCTCTCTCTTATAAATCCGATTGAAACTGGCCCAGTGTAGTTGAAAGAGCTTAATACCATCAGAATATTATATTGCTGATCCGTCAATTTATGCTTCTTAAGTTGCTGCAAAAACTGATAGTTTAACTGATTTACAGAATAAGTTAAATTGATTATTACCCTGTGATAATCATTCCTGAATCGCACCTTGATCTCATCGTCAATTTTCATTTTTTGAAAATTTTGCCAGTAATTCAGGATTTCTCACAAAGCTTCCTATCCAGACTAAAATAAGAACAACAATTGGTATAAAAATGCTGATTCCCACAGTCATATGGATAATAATTGCTCCTCCCATATAAGCGCTTAATAAAAGTGTTCCGTAAATATTGGTTTTTGGAAAGAGGAATATAAGAGATGAAACGACCTCTCCGATAGCAATAATTATCCGCCAATCTGTTAATTTCATACTATTCAATTGTTCAGGATGCATAATCTTTCCACTTGCACTAAACAAATAAAGCGCTGTCAGTAATCCTGCGATTACCCAACCAAGAATTATTCTTGTTTTACTAATTTCTGCATTCATTAAATTAAAATTTAAATGTTTATAATATTACCTGTTGTTATTTATAATAATGAATTACGAAGCCGGTATAACTGCATTATTTTTATACCCGATGACAAAACATTTTCAAAAACTTTATCATCCTGGGCACCGTTTATTACTTCTTTATTGTTGATAAGGAAATATGGGACGCCCCGAATGCCTAATTGCCTGGACTGATATCTGTCTTCTTCCAATTCCTGTTCAAATGAATCAGAACTCAGAATCTTTTCCGCTTCCGTTCTGTCTAAACCTAGATTCTCGATAACATTCAGCAGATTAATATTTTGAGATAAGTCTATTCCATTTGTAAAATAGGCTTTAAAAAGCGCCTCTTTTGCCTCATTGATTTTATTGAATTTCTTAGTCCATTGCCAGAGACGATGCGCATTATACGTATTAAAAGATAATGCTTTCCCGAATTGAAAATCTATCCCGTATAATTTTCCCTGATTTTCCAGGTACTGACGCATTTCATGTAATTGTTCTGCCGGAATATTTTTCTTTTCTGAGATATACTTTGTACTCGGCATGGAATAATCAACCGGAAAATCAGGATCCAACTGAAAGCTGTGCCAGATTATTTCCGTAATTTCCGAAACGCCTAACTTATTAATGGCCTGTTGTAGTTTCTTTTTGCCCAGATAACAAAACGGGCAAACTATATCGCTCCAGATCTCTATTTTTAATTTTTCAGATTCCATATTTTTAAACTGTTTTGTGTTTCAATGAATTGGTTCATCATTAAAACTTATTCTTTTAACTATTACTATAAATACAACAAGTTAAAACAATAAATGTTGCAACACATATTCGTGAAACATGTAATAAGTGGTAAATATTAATAAAACTGAAAAGCGGATTTATGCAGGGGTTTAAGCTACCTATCGAGTATGTCTTTTAAAAAAATCCCAGATGACTTCGTTTGCATTGATATCCCTGCTGGTTTTTCCTATCAGCCATGCCGGCAGGTATTGAAGACCACCGGGCCAGGTATGTCCCCCGCCGTCGATCTTATAAAGTATCACTTCAGTTTTATCAACGCCTTTTGTGAATTCCTTTCTTAATACCCTTGTCCCGTCTGATGGATCCCTGTCGGGCTCCTGCTCGATAAATGGGATGGTGGAACATTTGTCCTTGTGAATCCAGAAACTTATTGATTCATTAACAGATAAAACCCTTCCTAATTTTACCCTGTGAAAATGTCCCCATATTTCACCTCCTTCAAACGGTACCAGCGGATCATCGACATTATTTATTGCCAGCACAGAAACAGCCCTTGAAGGAGAACATTCATGTAATAACAGGTAAGGAATATTACCGTCAACCGGAGCAATTGCAGTAATTTTGGATGACAGTTCACAAGCCAGGCGATATGACATTATTGCACCATTTGAAATGCCAGTGACATAAACCCGTTTTGGATTAACATTGTAATCTTTTATCATTCTATCAATCAATCCGGAAATAAAACCTACATCATCAATATTTTCCCTGTGGGCACGATCGTCTGCTTCTTCATCCATCCTGCCATCATTCCAGTTCTTTTCTATTCCGTCAGGGTAAACCACGATGAATCCGTCCCTGTCAGCAAGCTGATTAAATCCTCTGCGCGTTACGAGGATCATGCTTTCTCCTTCTCCTCCCCTGCCATGAAGGGCAATGACAAGCGGTAACCTCGAAGACTTAATGTAGGATAGCGGAAAGTGGATATGAAAAGTACGTACCAGATTATCATGCTTTAAAGACGATTTCTCATCTTTTCCTGATGGAGCTGTGAAGGAAACAAGACTTAATCCAGCCAGCACAATCATAAGGAGAATACTTTCTTTCTTGAACATACAGCAGAGAATGTTCCTCAAAGATAGGGAAAAGGATTCACGAGACTATTACAAAACCCTGTTCACTTCATGACTGACCTGAAGATCCGCGGAAAATATTTTGGTACATCCTTTTTATAATCGGCATAACCAGGATATTTGGAACTGCTTATTCTTTCTGTCAAAGCTGTACTTCCCAGGAATAAAATAACCAGTAAAAAGGGTCCGGTCAGTGTCCAGTTTAACCACTTGCCCGATGCAGCGATTCCGAAAAGATAGAAACTGATCCAGACTGCCTGCTCCGAAGCAAAATTAGGGTGCCTGACAAAACGCCACAATCCTTCCGATATAAATCCATTTTTCAAAGATCTGGAAAAGATACCATCCACTGATTCATTTTGCCTCTTCATCTTTTGAAACCTGTACATCTGGTTGTCGGCTATAGCTTCAAGCACAATAAACAATAACATCAAAAGAGCTGCAATTAAATCCATTATATTCGGACCGGTATTCCGGAATTTTACAACCATCAAAACCGGCGAACAAAAGAGCAGTATAAGAAAATGCTGATAGAATGAAATAAAGAAGAAGTTAAAGAGACCAAAACGGATCCTGCCTTTTAGCTCAGGACGCTGACGTACATTCTTCCACCTGTAATCTTCTTCGCCATTCCATGGTATTATGTTATAACCACCCTTACGGAAAAAATTGAAGCTAAGACGAGCGCTCCAGATAGTGACAAGGATGCTCATTATCAATATGCGCACAGTCGGAAATGTTACAAGAGCTATAATACAGTAAATTAAAGGCATGATACTCCATAATTTATCGACCTGACTGTAGTTCCGGGTTATCTCACTGACCAGAAAGCAAATTAATGCCGCGGCTATCATTATTGCCAAGAATGTGACGGTAAGATTCTCTATGCGAATATCCAGTCCGGAAAACTCCCGGATGAGACTTCTCAAAAAAATAAATTTTGTCATCAGTAAATATTTTTAATGAATCGGATCAGCTTTATCCCCAAAGGTACAAAAGGGTTTTTTAAACCAAATGAAATCACCTGTCTGGAGGAACATAATCAGCTACATACTGTACTTGGACATTCACAAAACAATAAGTATGTTTGTTCCTAAGGTTAATTCTTTGACTTATTAATTATAAAAGAGGTAATAATGGCATTTAAAGCGGTATTTATAGCACATGCTCCCGATGCAGATCCTGAAAAACATCAAAATCTGATCGACACAGGCAAATATAAACTTTATACTTATGTTGTAAAGACACAGGCTGAAGCTCTCAATGTTTGCAAAGAGCTGAATGCAAAAGAAAAAATTGATTCAATCCTTCTTTGTCCGGGATTTACTCATAAAGATGTTGCTGAAATCTTTGAAGCTCTTGAAAATAAAGTCGCAGTCTGTGTTTCACGGGGAGATGGACCAAGCAGTAAAATTACTGGTCCGGTACTGCAGAAAGAGTTTTTTGGTACTACCTGATCAAACACGCTGAAGTCAAATCCGATCCGGTCGAAAGCAATTCTCAGTATCGTTTTAGCAAAAGAAATGGACCAAATTAGTCTAAAAGCCAACAAAGTTGACTAACTTTCGGCGTCTGATTTTTTGTGAAAATTATCATTATTTTTCAAGTCATATATGTGCACACATGGATCCTGATAAATAAAAACTACCATGAACCAGGTCTTTACGATTTATTCGGTATTCTTCATTGGAACCTCCCTTGTTTCATTTTTTGTTGCATTTCTTGCATTTCAGAGAAGGTCAATAATAGGAGCCAGAGAGCTTGCCTGGCTTATGATTGCAACAGGTACAGGAGCATTCTGGATTATATTTGAGACTGCCGCTCCAACTGTTGCAGAGAAAATTTTCTGGTCAAAACTCGAATATTCAGGAGGATTAGCATCCCCGGTACTTTATCTTATTTTTGTACTCAGGTTCACCGGAAAGGCTAAACTTCTTTCACAAAGAAATATTCTGTTATTATTTATGATACCCGTAGTTACTTATTTACTGGTATTAACCAATGAATCGCATAAGCTGATATGGTCGGGGTTTTCTCCAATTTCAGAAAAAACAAATCTCATGGAATATTTCCATGGCATAGGTTTTTGGTTAGGTTATATTTTATATACCTATGTCCTTTTGCTTCTATCGGCTATTTATCTTATCCATTTCATAATACACAAAACCAAGACTTTCAGGTACCAGGCATTGATAATACTTTCCGGAGGAATGTTGCCCTGGATTGTCAGTGTCATCTATCTTACAGGCTTAAGTCCGGTTACAGGTCTCGATCTGACGCCATCCAGTATTACCTTAAGCGGAACACTTGCATGTTATGCAATTCTGAATTTCAGATTTCTTGACCTGGTTCCTGTTGCCCGTGAGACTTTGGTTGAAATACTTCCTGACGGAATTATTGCACTCGACTCTAAAAACAGGATCCAGGATATAAACAAGGCTGCAATTTCATTCCTGGGCATCAGGGAAAAAAATATTATCGGCTACCCCATTGATTCCTCAGGCTCGTCGGTGACCTTGTTAATGAACGCCGTAGTTGAAGAAAATCATGTTGACCAGATAGAAATCAGTTCAAACAATGAGATTAAAACATTCAGTATCCTCAAACGGGCAATAAGGAATCAACCGGGGAGTCGTCTTGTTATCATACAAGATATTACATATACAAAACGTGCGGAAAAGGAGCTTATAAAGGCCAAGGAACGCGCCGAAGAAAGCGACCGGCTCAAATCTACCTTCATTGCCAATATGAGCCATGAAATCAGGACTCCTCTGAACGGGATCCTTGGTTTTACAGAACTACTTAATATGCCTAATCTTACAGGTAAAGAACAGCATGATTACCTTGAGATAATCAGGAAAGGCGGTAACCGTATGCTAAAGATAATAAACGATATCATCGATATTTCGAAAATAGAATCAGGGCAAATGCAGATTTTGGTATCGAGGACTGATATCAAGGAACAGATCGAATCAATCTATTCTTTCTTTGCACCTGAAGCTGAGGCTAAGGGAATCCGTCTTATCTGTAAGGATACATTATCTGCTGAAGAAGCTATAATCAATACTGATTCTTATAAGCTGTATGACATCCAAACCAATCTGATTAAAAATGCAATCAAATTTACTCCATTGGGATTCGTGGAATTTGGATTTGAGAAAAAGAATAATTTCCTGGCATTTTTTGTGAAAGACAGCGGCATTGGAATCAGTGATGAACAAAAAGAATTCATTTTTGAGCGATTCAGACAGGGCAATGATTCACTTACCAGAAATTATGAAGGATCGGGTTTGGGACTATCTATTTCAAAAGCATATGTTGAAATGCTGGGAGGGAAAATCTGGTTTGACAGTGAATATGGAAAAGGCTCTGTATTCCATTTCATTATTCCGTATAATTCGTTTCCTGAGAAAGATCTGGCTGATGGGGATCTGATTCCGGAAAAAGCAGCAGAGAGTGAAATAAAAAACCTTGTCATTTTAATTGTTGAGGATGATCAGCCCTCGGAGTTGTTTATTTCCCGTTTAGTGAGTCCATTCAGCAAAAAAATATTAAAAGCAGAAACCGGTTCTCAGGCTGTAGAAATCTGCCGGAATAACAAAGACATTAATCTGGTTCTCATGGATATTGAATTGCCTGAAATGGATGGATATGAAGCTACACATCAGATACGTCAGTTTAATAAAGATGTGATTATCATTGCACAAACAGCATTTGGTCTGACCGGGGATAAGGAAAGAGCTCTTGAGGCAGGNNCAGGAGATCTATAATAATCACAATGGTTGCACAGATTCTTTATTGGTTGCAAATAATACCTACGATTACACCATATCAGCAGTCAACTATTATTTTAAAGAATCTGAACGTTCTCAAAAGATTTCATTTACTCCAGGAAAGTAATACATATGGATCAATCTGCAGATCCTAATCTTCGACAATTATTTAAAACCTGTTTTCTACTCAATCTTACCTAGATTCTCGTATTTACTTTTTAATTTTATACAATAATCATAATTGTCACAAATATTTAATTAAAAAGGAGGTCAATATGCCTGGTCCCGGAGCTTTTCTGTATGGCAAGGAAGAGGAAAATGCAGCGATGGAAGTACTGCGGAATGGATATTTATTTCGCTATGGCAGCGAAAATGATCCCGGTTTTATGCATAAAACTTATACGCTTGAAAAGGAATTTGCCAGTTATTGCGGGGTATCCCATGCGCTGGCCACATCTTCGGGGACAGTATCCCTTCTTGCTTCGGTACTTGCCCTTGGGCTTAAGCCTGGAGATGAAATTATTGTGCCTGCATACACATTTGTAGCCAGCTATAGTTCATGCATATTCGCGGGTATTATACCTGTACTTGCAGAAATCGATGAAAGTCTGACACTTGATCCCAATGATATCGAACGCCGTATTACACCTCGAACAAAGGCAATTATGCCGGTTCACATGCTGGGAAATATGTGTAACATGGATGAGATCATGAAAATAGCCCGGAAGCACAACCTTCTTGTTCTCGAAGATTGCTGCCAGGCATTGGGAGCGTCATACAAAGGGAAAAATGCCGGAACATTTGGAAACATGGGAGCATTTTCACTGAATTTCTTTAAAACAATTAATACCGGTGATGGTGGTCTTGTAATTACCAATGATGATAGACTTTATGAAACTGCTTTCGCAATACACGATCAGGGTCATAAGCCTATGAGACACGGGGTGGAAGTCGGGGCAAGAAGTATTCTTGGGTTAAACTTCAGGATGAATGAACTGACAGCAGCTGTAGCTTTGGCTCAATTTCAGAAACTGGAATATATAATAAACACACTGCACGAAAAAAGAAAGCTCCTGAAAAAACTTATTGGAAATATTGAGGGAGTCAGGTTCCGGACTCTAAACGACAGCGANNCAGAGTGGCTGGCATGTATATTTTAATATGGAACATGTTCTTAATTACCTTAAGCAGGCAGGTCAGCCGCATTCCAAAGGCTCATATCCCAAAACTGATGATATCCTAAGCCGGTCTATGAACATAAGTATCGGGGTTGTAGATGGCGGACTGGGAGCAGGTTGGGGAATAAATATTCTTTCGGATAATACTGAAATTGAGAAGAGAGCCCATGAGTTTAAAGCGGCATGCAAACTAGGCTGAAATAAATTAAAACTTCTGACAGATGAAAAAACTTTTTAAGTCCCTTGCATTATCGGGAACAGCACTTACTCTGGTCATTCCTGTTTTTTACCTGACAATCCATAAGTCTCCCGGAAATGAGATGAATTCTCAATCATTTTCTGATATAAAAGATCAGGGAAATCAGGTATCGGTATATGTCTCCTCACTGGCTGGTGACAGGATGACCAAATCATCAGACATGCAATTTAAACCGGCGACTGAGTCAGCATCAGGATCCATCACTATTGATGAAACTGTTAAATATCAAAAGATGGAAGGTTTTGGAGCTACCTTTAATGAAGCCGGGATGATCTGTCTGAATTCGCTTGAAGCCTCTTCCCGTGACAGTGTCCTGAGGAATCTGTTTGACCCGGTTGCCGGTGCCGGCTATACTCTTATGAAGTCACCTATTGCAGCCTGCGACTTTGCTTCTGCAGGACCATGGTATTCATATGATGACAATNNCCGGAGATACAAAGATGCTCAAATTCAGTATTGGACGTGACCTTCAGCCAAACGGCCTGATTCCATTTATAAAAAGTGCCTCAGCATTTGGAAAATTCAGGATCGAATCACCTATGGATTTTGCTCCCGATTGGATGCTCTACAGTTTAAAACAGGGAGAAAAAAATGTTAGAAAAGAGTATTATCCTGCCCTGGCAGCCTATTATTCAAAATATATCAGGGAATATGCCAAAAATGGCGTTACAATTGATTTTCTGAATCCTTTTAATGAACCGCAGAACACCTGGTATTCCAATGAGACATATAAGACTATAGGGGTAATGGTAAAAGATTTCATTGTTCCCCGATTTAAGGCAGATGGAATAAAGACAAAAATTCAGCTTTGCGAAACTGCAAACAGACCTGAAGCACTTCAAAAGCTCCCTGATGCTCTCAATGATCCGGCTGTAAGGAAAAATATAAATTCCCTCACTGTTCATGGATATGACTGGGATCAGTTCTCAATGTTGACCAAACTGCACAAAGCATACCCTGATATTCCTATCTGGCAAACTGAGGTCTGTTATGCAAGTCTTGGAAATGTTCCTGAAAACGGACCCAAAAGTTTACCTGTTTATGATTTTCAGGATGGCGAGTTCTGGGGAAATATGATCATGAATGATATGCAAAACAGAGTTTCCGCCTGGCTTTACTGGAATATGATCCTCGATGAGAACGGAGGGCCCTGGCTGGTTTCCAAAGAGCATGGCGATGGGGATAACAACATCCAGCATCCCGTTGTCATCATCAATAGAAAAACACATAAGGTTTCCTACACGGGGTTATACTATTACCTGGCTCATTTCAGCAAGTTTATCCGTCCGGGTGCTTACAGGATACAGAGTATTGGTAATCAGGAACAACTTAATTATGCTGCATTTGTTAATACAGATGGAACTGTCATTCTTAACATAATAAATAATGGTGACCCGACAGATTGCAACATTGTCTGGAAAAAGATGACAACACAACTCCATGTCGCCGCACATTCAATTTCAACCTTAAAATGGAAAATGTAATGAGAAAGCTATATTCGTTTATTTTAATAGTAATAACTCTTGTCTGTTCCAGTGAAATAACCACTGCCCAGGCTTTACAGGGAGATAAAAAAAATGTTCAGATGGGTGTCAGCCAGGTCAACATAACGCCAACTGTTCCTATTCTGATGAGTGGTTATGATGCAAGAAAAACCCCGTTTACGGGAGTGCACGATTCGTTATTCGCCTCAGCCCTTTATTTCAAAAATGAAAAAACATCTCTTCTTTTGATAACCGCTGATCTCATAGGTTACAACAGGACATTCGTAAATGAAACACGAAAAATGATCTCTGCGAAAATCGGAATTCCTGTTGAGAATATTATGATTACAGCAGTTCATAATCATGGGGGACCTGTTACCAAGGCTTATGAGAATGATGTTCCTGATGCTATAAATCAATATTTGAAAAGGCTTCAGGAAAAGTTTATAAATATGTCTGTTCAAGCTTCCGAGAATGTTGGTCCTTTTCGTATGGGTACAGGCAAAGGTTCCTGTAACATGAATATCAACCGTCGTGCTGAATTTGCAGATGGCGGTATCTGGCTGGGAAGAGATCCTGAAAAACCTTGCGACCATGAACTGGAAGTAGTAAAATTTGAAGATCTGAATAACAAGACACTGGCAGTTCTGATAAACTGGCCATGCCACGCAACAACCAGCGGTCAGGATAACTATCTGATAACCGCCGATTGGCCCGGAGCTGCTGCACGTTATATCAAAAAGCAAACAGGGAATAAAACAGTAGTCGCAATTACTGCAGGAGCTTCGGGTGATATCAACCCTTTATATGGCCCCGGTAATGATTTCAATGAAATTGAGGCAGTCGGTTATCATGTCGGAATCAATGCCTGGAATACCTTTAAAGATATTGTGACTTACCCTGTTGAATCAATAAGTGCTGAGCAATCGTCACTGAAACTCCCGGGTAAGAAGGAGTGCAAGAATCAATTTCCCCAAAAAACATATGAAACCGGTCCCGATGTTGTGATTGATTTCTCAACATTTAAAATAGGCAAACTTGTTCTTGCCGGTATTTCAGGGGAACTAATGAATGAAATGGGAACTGCGGTAAAGAAACAATCGCCGTATACTGATACCATGATTATTACTCATTGCAATGGTTCAAGCGGATATATCTGTACTGATAAGGCTTTTTCAGAAGGAGGGTACGAGGTAAAGGTGAGTGAACTGATGCCAGGAGCAGAAAAACCGCTGACTGAAAAATTGATTAAGATGATTAACGTACTTTAACGGCACTCAAAGCATGTAGTTATTTGATTTTTAGATGATGCCGGGTGGTCGGTCTTACATATTACCATTTATATTCCCTTGCAAAAGTCCATGCAGGAGATTAATATGATACCACATCCTGGCATAAAAATATGAGAGCACTAATAACCCGAGCAGGAAAACCAGCACTAATCCCATGTATCTGCCGGCAACTGATTTGCCTGATTTTACAACACTTACTGAAATATCCTTTACCCAGTTCTCCAGTTTTATAAAAAGAGGATAAAAAACCACAACTATTATTGCCATTCCTAAAAAAGTAAATACCAAAGGTTTATAGTGATATTTATAGCTGACCATATAATTGTTTATGGCTATTGTAATGAGGTTTGCAGTCAGAATAGTCAGAGTCATTACAACAAAGCGGAAGAAATATCGATACATAATATAATATATGTAAGTTGCAAAAGTATACTTTTAAGTGGATTTGGAATTCACATTATCACTCTAAAGAAAAAGTCTTTTGCTAACTTTGTCCATGATGGACCAACTCTTTCATATATTCAGGTTAGGCAAAAAAGAGGCATTAGAAATCACAAATGCTCCTGATGAACCTCACAATCATGATTTTGAAGAATTGATTATAGGCATTGATGGGGAGATTGATCATTTTATAGATTTCAAATGCGAAAAATTCATTTCGCCTTTTATCAGTTTCGTTACAAAGGGTAAGATTCATAGCATTAAACCAGGGATAATAAATGATAAATTCGACATCTGGGTGATTGAGTTTAAAAGCGAGTTTATTCCCGAAACTACCTTCCAGCTTTATTCATATTATCACGACCATGCGAATCTTGCGATGCAAAAAGGCGAATGCTTTGATCGCATGGTTTCAATATGCGGAATGATATATAATGAAACTCAGCAAACTTTTCCTGATTATGCAGTAATCAGACTACTTTTGAGTACATTATTTACTATGATTGAATCTGAAAGAAAGAAGACAGTAATTACTGATAAACGTTTTTACAGTACACAGAACATAACCTTCAGGAACTTTTTAAAAATTCTTGAAGATAACTTCCGGAGACCTGAAGGCGTTGAGTTCTATGCTGAGAAACTGTTTATGTCTGCCCGCAATCTGAATCTGATCTGTCATAATATTTTACAGAAGAGCGTATCGGAAATTATTGAGACCAGAAAACTCATTGAAGCTAAAAATCTTTTGGTATCGTCTAACAAAACTATCTCTGAGATTGGCTTTGAACTCGGATACAACGAAAAAGCCTACTTTACAACTGTCTTCAAAAAGAAATCCGGACAGACACCTTCTGAGTTCCGTGAAGAGATGAATAAGCTCATTTCCTGATATTACAACACATTTACCGAAAACTGTAACCTCCTGCTTAATAAACAGGCGCATCTTTGTGTAATCAAGTTAACGGAAAATATCACTATTAAAAGACAAAATGAAAAATTTAAAAATTATCTCCAAATCGCTTGCAGTATTCGTTGTAACTACTGCTATGTTAAGTTTCAGCAGTTGTTCAAATAATAATGGGAAAATAACAATTTCCAAATCAGAAATCGATTCATTGAGGAATCAGATTAAAATAATGACAGCAGGCAACGAAACACTTGCAAAAAATCTGGCGACATTTGACACCCTGGATTACACTGTTTTCAGTAATGCACAATGGGTAAGACTACACGAAAGTCATTCAAAAGATGTTAAAGTAAACTGGCCTGACGGACATTTCACAGTTGGAATTGAAAAACATATTCAGGATCTTGCTGCAATGTTTGTGTATGCACCTGACACAAGGATCAAACAACATCCTGTCCATTTTGGCAACAGTACTGGTGAATGGACAGCAGTTACCGGGGTAATGGAAGGAACTTTCTCCAAACCCATGCCTATCGGAAATGGAAAATTTATTCAGCCAACCGGAAAATCATTCAAATTACCAATGTGTACGATAGGGCATTGGGTAAACGGTATCATGAACGAAGAATACCTGTTCTGGGATAATCAGACTTATATGAATCAATTAGGGTTAGGTAAATAATCAACAAAGTACAATAGAGGCTTTTTAAATTAAGCTCGAGCAAACAATTTTTAACTTTTACAAAAATTAATCAAAATGAAAACAAATGAAACACCGGCAAAAGTAAAATGGGTTATTGATCCTGTTCATAGCGAAATTGGCTTTAAAGTAAAACACCTGATGATAACAAATGTCAAAGGTGAATTCAAAGAATTCGATGCAAGCATTTACACTTCTGGTGAAAATTTTATGACTTCCGAAATAGATTTCTGGATGAACCCCGCATCTGTTACCACAGGCGATGCAAAACGTGATGAGCATCTGAAAAGTCCTGATTTTTTTGATGTTGAAAATCATAAACAGATCTCATTTACAGGGAACACTTTCGAACAAGTTGATGGTGACGGAAGTTATACTCTTTATGGTGATCTCACTATCAAAGGCATAAAAAAGCAAGTTAAGCTTGATGTGGAATTTGGAGGTGTTATGAAAGATCCATGGGGAAATGAAAAGGCAGGCTTTACGATTAATGGAAAGATTAATCGTAAAGACTGGGGTTTAAACTGGAATGCAACGCTTGAAGCAGGCGGAGTACTTGTCAGTGAAGAAGTAAGAATAAGCTGTGAAATTCAGCTGGTTAAACAATTATAAATATCAGTTTTATGGTAAATTCCGTTTTACACAAGGCAGAAACAAGGGGTGATGCAAATCATGGATGGCTCCACAGCAGGCATACTTTCAGTTTTGCCGATTATTACGATCCCGAAAGAGTTAATTTCGGGATGTTAAGAGTGCTGAATGACGATTCTGTTGAAGCCGGAATGGGGTTTGGCACTCATCCCCATAATAACATGGAAATTATTTCTATTCCTATAGAGGGAGATCTTGAACATAAAGATAACATGGGGAATGTTTCAGTAATCAGGAAGGGCGATATACAGGTTATGAGTGCCGGAACTGGTATTACGCACAGTGAATACAACAAAAATAAAGATAAAGCTGTTAAATTTTTACAGATCTGGGTTATTCCCAACATCAGGAATGTGAAACCACGATACGACCAGATTACATTAAATATGGCCGACCGCCATAATAAATTACAACAGATCCTATCTCCCAATCCTGATGATCCTGGTGTCTGGATCTATCAGAATGCCTGGTTTCATCTGGGACATTTTGACAAAGGATTCAGCATCGATTACACTATCAAAGCAGCCGGGAATGGAGTATATGCTTTCATCCTGAGCGGCGAATTAACAATCAACGGTCAGGAGTTGAAAACACGTGATGGATTTGGGGTCTGGAACACGGATAAGATATCATTGAAAGCCGACAGTGAGAGTGAGTTTTTGCTGATGGAAGTTCCGATGAAATAATTATTAAGCAGCAACCAGATGCCAAAAATAGTGATCATTTCATCAAGTGTCCGGAATGGCAGAAACAGTCACCGTGTCGCTTTGTACTTTAAAAATTATCTGGAGGAAAACAAAATTGGGACCGCTGAGATTCTTGATTTGAATAACTACAAATTCCCTTTGTTTGATGAACGATTACAGTATCAGCCATTACCGACTCCTGGAGCAGTGCTTTTTGCAGATAAAGTAAAATCTGCTGATGGAGTAATAATTGTCACACCAGAGTATAACGGCGGGTATCCGGCCAGTATAAAAAATGTGGTCGACCTGCTTTATAATGAATGGCATCGCAAACCTGTTGCAATATCAACAGTATCCGATGGCAGCTTTGGCGGATCACAGGTTATAATATCATTGCAATTTACACTCTGGAAAATAAGAGCCTGGACTGTTCCTGCAATGTTTCCGGTTCCGGAAGTAAACAAGGCTTTTGATGAGAGCGGAAATCCTACTGACAAGCAGAAAACAGATAAAAGAGCCTCCCATTTCATTAATGAACTATTATGGTGTATAGAGGCAAGAACGAGAATGGAAGACTTTAAAAATGGATAGAAAAAAGTTTATAAAGTCAGTGGCAGTATTACCATTGATAAAAAATACAATGAAACTCAACGAATTGAACAGCCTAACAAAGCCATTAGGAAACACTGACAGAATGCCGGTACTTTTTATTGGTCATGGCAGTCCTATGAATGCCATTGAAGAAAACGAGTTTGTAACGGGCTGGCGGAATATAGGGAAAACATTGCCGAAACCAAACGCAATACTTTGTGTTTCTGCTCATTGGGAAACTAAAGGAACTTATGTCACAGCAATGGAAAAACCACAAACTATTCATGATTTTGGCGGATTCCCTAAAAAGTTATTTGAAGTAGAGTATCCTGCACCGGGTAGTCCTGAACTTGCCAGGGAGAGCAGGGATATGATCCGCAAGGCCGAAGTCGGGCTTGATTCAAAATGGGGACTTGATCATGGTTGTTGGAGTGTTCTGAAACATCTTTATCCAAAAGCTGATGTGCCGGTAGTTCAAATGAGCCTCGATTATTACCAGTTGCCTCAATATCATTATGATCTGGCAAAAGAGCTTGCCTCTCTTCGTAACAAAGGGGTTTTAATTATTGGAAGCGGCAACATGGTTCATAATCTAGGTATGGTAAACTGGGAAAAAATTGATGAACCGGGATTTGGATATGACTGGGCGATAGAAGCAAATGAAAAAATGAAAAAATTTATTCTTACCGATGACCATAAATCATTGATCGACTATAAACTGATGGGCAAAGCATTTAATATGGCGATCCCGACACCCGATCATTTTCTTCCGCTGCTATATTCCCTGGCTTTAAAAAAAGAAAACGAGACAATCGAGGTATTTAATGATAAGGCTGTGGCAGGTTCTCTTACCATGACCTCAATTAAGATCGGGTGAGATATTCAAAATTGAATTTTAGACTAATCTAATTATAGTGATTTATAACTCTCCATTCCTCAAATCATACTTAAAATGTCGACTGAAAAAGAGATAACTAAAACTCAAAAGACAGATTTTCCGATCATTTTTTTTGAATCGCAGGATGAATGGAGATCCTGGCTTGAGCAAAACCACAATGTCGCCAGGGGTGTGTGGTTAAGGTTTTACAAAAAAGGATCCGGTATCACTTCACTAAATTATGCACAAGCCCTTGATGAAGCCTTATGCTATGGATGGATTGACGGTCAGTCAAAAACATCTGATGAAAAGTCATATCTGCAAAAATTTACACAGCGAAGAGCAAGAAGTATCTGGTCAAAAAGAAATATTGAGCATATAGCACGTCTGACTGAGGAGGGAAAAATGAAACCTTCCGGTCTGAAAGCGGCTGAGGCTGCAAAAGCTGACGGCAGATGGGATATGGCTTATGATTCACCGGGCAATATGTCAATACCTGAAGATTTCCTCCTGGAACTTTCAAGAGATAAGAAAGCCTTTGCTTTTTTTGAGACATTAAATAAAGCGAATACATATGCTATATCATGGAGGCTGCAAACTGCTAAAAAACCTGAAACAAGGGAAAAACGAATGAAAATAATACTTGGAATGCTATCCCGTGGCGAAAAATTTCATTAAAATAAAATCCAGGTCCGATTAAGATTTATTTAGCAGACGAGAATAAAGCATCCGCCCGTTTTTGCATCTCAGCAAATGTAATATCTTCAATACGTGTCAGGATCGTCCATCTGTGACCGAATGGATCTGTAATACTTGCCGTGCGGTCGCCGTGGAACTGATCTTTAGGTTTCATATCGCCCAAGACTTTAGCTCCTGCTTTCAAAGCTCTTTCAAAGACAGTATCTACATTATCTACATACAAACTAAGATACACCGTAGTCCCGCCTAATGTTGACGGGCTGATATTACCCCACTGTTTATTTTCCTCTGCCAGCATTAACTTCGAATTACCTATTGCCAGTTCACAGTGACCGATTGTTCCATCAGCCATTGTAATCCTGCCAATTTCGCTGGCTTCAAAAGCATTTTTATAAAACTCAATAGCTGTCTCTGCTCCCTTAACCGTGATATAAGGTGTTAGCGCATTGTATCCTTCAGGTGTTGGATGTGTTTTCATATCAATGATTTTTGTTTATTAATTGAGTGATTTATAAAACATCCTTTTAATAATTAAAGTTCAAAAAAATCACAACTTTGACTCACCTTATACCCCAGAGCCGTCAACTTAAGCTTGTGTAATGATAGAGATTTTGCATAAAAAAGTTTCCCCTCCTTTTGAAGGAGGGGAAATATAAGGCTAATATTCAATACTTTACATCCTGTTTTGTATTAAACTCTCTCCATATATATTACAATATTCAGCTCCTTAAGTTGACGGCTATGCCTTATACCCGTAAAACATAATTAGTGACAGTTTCCAAGTTTAACAGGAATCAGTTATAGCCTCCAACTTCCCTTGCTGCTGCGATCATTCCTTCAACAGTTTCCATTGAGACATCGGGCTGAATAATATGCGCAGGAGCAAGCAGATAGCCTCTCCCCTTCCCAAGTATTGAAATTCTATTGCGAATTTCATCTCTTATCCGGGGCATATCTCCTGAAGGTAAAAGCTCTTGCTGGTCAATACCTCCAAAGAAGCACATCCTGTCTCCATACCTATCCTTTAATTCCTGCGGGTCAGATCCTGAAACATTGGGTTGAACCGGATTATAGACATTGACTCCCAGTTCAATAAAATCGTCTAGCAAAGGTGCGACAGCACCATCTGAATGCATAATGATAATTATTTCCGGATTCTCTTTACGCAGTGTTTCAATCATCCTCTTATGCCGTGGTTTAAAAATCAGGCGCCAATCTTCAGGTGAGATCAGAGTTGAGGTCTGGCTACCCAGATCTTCTCCAAGCCAGATGGCATCGACCCCTGCCTTAATGAGCTGGATGGCCAGGCCGGTACTCCATTCTTCCACTTTATCATTAAGCAATTCAAGCCATGGTTCGCTGCACATCATGGCTACCATATATTTTTCCAGTCCTGTCAGATGCCAGGCCATTTCGAACAGAGAGATCTCAACATCACCGATAACAAAATATTCATTGCTGAACTTGTCTATATCTCTTCTTGCTTTGTCAAACCTGCCAGGTGCATACGCATCCGGAAATCTGTATTTTTCAATATCTTCAATTCCGGCAGCTTCATCCAACGGACATTTAACCACATCAACATATAGGGGTCCTGGCTTCATAAACATACCGAATTCATTCATCGTAATATCATCTTTAACAGGTGTATCCCTGTAACCTTTTGCGACAGTGCCCCCCACTACAACAACATCACTTCCAAGTCGGGTCCGTATTTCATTAGCTGATATCCTGTATGTCAGATCTTCATAATACGATAAGGCATAGTCAGGTTGCAGATTCAGCTTTTTACCAAAAGCATCAGTGAGCTGACGGCAAAGATCGAATTGTACAGGAACTCTGTCGGGATTACCTTCGAGTTTTCTAAGGGCTTTTGAGACCCTGGTTTTTGAATTCATAGGTATTTATTTACTTGGGTTTCCTCTAGTCGCAGAGTAAGTTTACAGCAAATAAATTACAAAAAAAAGTGTTTATCTGATTTTGATGCAGAATTTGATCTCAGAGCAGCGTGTTATCAATACTGAGCCATATTATATATTAGTCTCAACCTGTACCTCAACTGGAATTACGAGGGTTTTGTCGGGATTTGTATACGATATCTCTGCAGTTGGTGTTTTCTTCATAACATATCGGTTTATAGATCTCAATATTACAATTGTGAGTAATATAGTTGCAACCACAATATATCCGATTGTATCATAATGCTTTAATGTTCCGCTACCAGATTGTACTACAATCAATCCGGCAAATACCGATGCAATACCACCTGAAAGTTGCTGTACTGAGGAATTAATACTCATAAAAGCACCCCTGTCATTTGCATCAGGTATGGCGGTGATGAGAGCTGATGACGATATCATCCGTGAAAGTACGCCCATCATTAATGCAGTATTCAATGCGACTACAATCCAGAACGGAGTAACGCCAAGATTACAGTAATAGAGTATTATAACTAATGCTAAAATTGATCCCAGACCGAATACTTTAAATTTTCCGATTATATCGCTTAAGTTGCCTATTAAGGGGCCTGCTGCCATAGAAAAGATTCCTGTGATAAAATAAAGCAGAGGCAACTGTCCCATTGATATACCCAGATTATTAACGCTGAAGGCGCTGCCGAATGGCATTAGCATATATCCGCCTGTAACAAGAAGGGTACTGAAAAGAAATACAAGCAGATAGTTCGGCTGAGCTACGGTTTTAAATAAATGCTGAAAAGGACCCCTTTCTGACTTTAATTTTAAATGAGCCGTTATAGGTCTCAAGTTTATAGCAATAGTTATGAACTCAATAATGCTTACAATGGTAATAATCACGAAGGGTGCATGCCATCCGACTCTGTTGGCGAAATAAAGTCCGACGGGAATACCCATCACCTGGCTCGATGCAAAAGCCATTTGTACAAATCCCATAACACGCCCTCTAACTTTCAGTTCGAACAGATCGGATATGATAGCATAACTTATTGAGCTTATGACTCCTCCAAAAAAACCCGTAATAATTCTTGCTGCAAGCAGAAAATGATAATCAGGGGCTATACTGCATAAGAATGTTCCTGTAATGAAACCTGTATAAAAGAACAGAAGCAGTTTCTTCCTGTCAAATTTATCAGCAAAACCTGCTGCCATAATTCCTGATAAACCGGCACTAAAAGCATAACCTGATACCGCTAAACCGAATTGAGATGTTGTTAAATGCAGTACTTGCATTAATTGGGCTCCAAGAGGAGACAAGACCATGAAATCCAGTACGACGGTGAACTGCAATATTGCCAGCAGCGCTATAACATAAACCTGATACCTGGAGAAAACTTTTTCTTTCATCAGATTAACTCCCTTTAATAAACCAGAATAAAATCAAGTATTTAATATTGGAGAACAACCTTTCTCTGGATTTGTTTAAAATCCCAAAGTCGCCTAAAAAAAGTATGTTTTTGCTTCGCAATAAAATACTGAGAAAATCACGTTGCCGCAGGAGTTATTATAGCCTCAATTTGAATTTAAGTTTTGCAAGCAGGGCAGCAAGCCCTACTCCCATTACAAGCGCCCACACAACAGATCCTGATATAACGATTAGAGGCACAGGTGAGTTTTTATAAAACAGAAATGGTAATCCGAAGCCCCAGATAAGGTAATAGAACATGTCCGGAACCAGGTATATGGTAAGAGAGTTTTCACCGGCTGGTTTTAGAAAGGATGCCCATCTTACATGTTTCCTGATATCGATTATCCAGAAAAGCAGTGCAAAGAGCAGCATGCTTATACCATTACAGATTAATCCCCAGCTTGGAGTAGCCTGGATCTTTGAAATAATAAACCAATTGCGTAAGAAGAAGCCTGCAATTATGCTAAGTAATCCGAGAGAGACAATAGTCAGAATTGTTTTTTTGGCGCCATTCACAGAAAACCTTTTCAGTATAATTGTTATGAACATACCTGAAATAACAATGAATGGGGCATTCCCATTAATAATCACGCCGAAAACTGATTTTACAGGATTCAGGAAATTCAGGAGATGCAGTTTTGAGAGAATATTGAGGATGAGAAAGAACAGGAGAGCGATTACTGTTTTCGAAATATTGTTACGAACACCAAGGTAGAGAAACGCCGCCGCAAAATATCCCCAGCCAATAGTTCCAAGAATACCCCATCCTTTCAGGGAGAAACCATTATTATCAGCTGATCTGAATATGTAAACCATGCCTAAGATCATTGCAATTCCCAGAATCCGGAGACCTGTGATAAAATAAAAATTACTATCAGTTTTCTTATACTGGTTCCAGACAAGAAAAACTCCCGAATACATTATGAATGACCAGAAACTTTTGCTTATGCCGGTATTCTCGAGGCTTACATTTCTTGAATTCGACATGAGGACACCTATTATAAGAAGACTGACGGTCCTTATCAATATATGTTTCGAAATGGAAAAGTTATTTTCTCCTTTATCGATTCTGTTACCGATGGAATAAGGGACAGACATTCCGACCATGAACAGGAATCCGGGGAAGACCCAGTCAGCAAGTCCCATCCCGTCAAAATTTGCAGCTCTGTGACCCAGCCAGGCAGGTACCCCCTGCATATACAGATCGTTTACGAAAAGCATAAGTATGAGATTAAGACCTCTCATAATGTCGATTGAATAAATACGGTTTGAAGCTGCCATGCCTTAAAAAAATATATGAGCTTTGTGAATTTCCAGGAAACTATCGTTTACTGATTTTAAATGCAATATCGCGATTTTGGCCTAAAATCTCCGGAACAATAAGATCCAGTTTTCCATTTACTGATTTGACTTCATCCGATTTTACAGTATTGCCTGACCATGTATCAAACCATGTGATAGTATAATTCCCATTACCGGGCTTGCTTGCTGTAAATCTAGTTTTACCTATACTCTGATTTGAAAAGCTTCTGGCCCAGCCAAACGCTTTATCACCGGCATCCATGATATAAATATCTGAGCCTTCACCGGTTGCCTCAGCAGGCTTATACGGAAGATTTGCAAAATCGATATCTGAAACAAATGCTGAAAGATGTTTTAGCTGTTGCCAGTCCTCTTCCATTAGAACAGAAAAGTCCCACCATACAGGGGTACCTGCAAGACCATTTGTAAGTGAAGCCCAGATCTGATTATGATAGGATATGTGATATTCTTTTGTACCAGGTTTATAGTAAGTTAGGTCTGCACCAGCTTCACCAAAAATAGCAGGTTTTTCAAATCTGTCCCAGAATCGTTTGCTTGCCCATCCGAAATTATACATATCGCTTCGTGAGGTGTCTCCCGGATATTTTAATTTCCATCCCTGTGCAGGATACAGATGTATATTCGGAATATTGGTAAGTTCATATAAGGGTTCGCGATATTCTTCAAAACCACCGCTGAAAGAAGCAGTCACAGGGTGTTTATAAGGATCGTTTTCTGAAAAATAATTTACACATTTTTTAACCCAGCCCAGAGCTTCCTGATGATGACCTTTTGCCCAGCCATCAGTGCCATCCATTTCGTTGATCAGTTCCCAAATGCCCCAGCTGCGACTATAGGCAAATCGTGCAATCATATAGCGGTATTTCATTTTCTGGTAATTCCATGCCAGGGTGTCGCTGTACACATTTTCTGCTTCGGTTATTTTATTATATGGATTTTCTTTCCACTGCGCAGACCAGACAGTTTTTGAAAACAGATCATGGGGCCATATGGCGAACATTAGTTTTATATTGTCCTTTTCAAGGATTGAGAGAAGTGAATCGATCTTGCCAAGCTTTTCCTGGTTGTATTGTCCCAGTTTATTTTCGATGATCCCGGCGTCATTTACAAATCCGCCATAATCAATATCCCAGATAGCCAGAAGATTGGCTCCGTTATCAACATATGTATCGAAGACTTTCTGGCTGTTACCCCATGGGGAATAAACGGCTACAGCATAAAAAGAAGTTCCATCATCATGGGTGAAATAGTGGGGATTTTTTACGGAAGGTTTTATCCAGCCATGATGTTCGGATTCAATTGAGATAAAGGAAGACACTGATGATTCACCTGTTTCACTGCCATCTTTCACAAAAAACCGGAATTTATATTCCCCGGTTTCTCTTGGTGAGAAGCGAATCTTCCATTTACCGGCACCTTTGTAATCATCGAAAAAGCCATTAACCTTTATATTCTCACCTGACGGAGATGTAAAGATGGCATATACATCAATGTCAGCCGGATCGTAAGGGTTTTGAATTTCCACATTTTTTAAGGCAAGCTTAACCTCAAATTTTTCATATTTCTTTACTGTTTCTGTATTAACCCCGGATATCATTATTTCGGGTTTAACCCCTTGTTTATAAGTCTTATCTTTCTGCTTGCATCCTGTTAAGGCAAGTAATGATGCAATCAATAAAAGAGGGATTGGTTTTCTGATTAGGGACGAGAATATTCCTCTGTTAATATCTGTCATATGCTCACAATTTTTAAATGAGCCGTTAAGTTAAAAAATTTAATATTAATAGTGATATATTCTCGAACGGACAGGTCAGATATTTAAATATCCGGAGGTTAATTTCCCATATGGAACAATAATCATTGACTTAACAGTTCAGCATGTATTTAAAATTGCAAAAATTTGTTACTTTTGGAGACTTGTCGGAGTTGTTTTTAGCTTTGAGAGTAAGAATCGCCTTCTCCGCCGGCTGGCGGATTCGGCGGTCAAATCACTCCTTCGTGAAGGCTACGGAGTGCAAAGCGGGGTGTGGCGCAGTTGGTAGCGTACTACGTTCGGGACGTAGGGGCCGGAAGTTCGAGTCTTCTCACCCCGACTCATAA
>PMIL01000063.1 GCA_003157075.1 Bacteroidales bacterium
GAGTCAGCAGTAAGGTTCTTTTCTTCAAGAAATAATTTGAGAGCATGTTGGTTTGGAACGATAAGGGCAACCGTATAAGGTTTCTGGTTGTTGTAAAGCATACATTGCTCAATATATTTAGATTGTTCAGATATGGCTTCTTCAATACCCTCGGGGCTGAACTTTTCACCGTCATCAGCTATAAGAAGGCTTTTGAATCTTCCAAGCACAT
Source organism: Bacteroidales bacterium (assembly GCA_003157075.1). Taxonomy (GTDB): domain Bacteria; phylum Bacteroidota; class Bacteroidia; order Bacteroidales; family VadinHA17; genus LD21. The sequence continues at coordinate 212 of PMIL01000063.1, forward strand.
ATAAAAATCCATCTTCTGACATATAACCCATGTCCCCGGTATACAGCCATTTATCTCTGATTGATTCTCTGGTAGCTGCCTCGTTTTTCCAATAGCCATACATTACATTTCCACCCCTGATGACTATCTCCCCCTTCTGACCAACAGGTACTTCATGTCCATTGTCATCACAGATCTTCAGATCCATATTATTTACAATTGCACCGGAAGATCCCAGTTTATGACGACTTGAGGAATTTGATGAAATCACAGGAGAAGCTTCGCTTAATCCATATCCCTGATACATTGGTATTCCCAGGGCATAAAAGAAACGCTGGAGCTCTATATCTAGAAGCGCACCTCCTCCAACAAAAAAATCCAGTTCACCACCGTAAGCCTCCCTTATTTTACTGAAGAGCAGACGATCATAAAATCTGAGGAGAGGTCTTTTTAATCTTTGCAGACCAATTCCTTTATTCCATCCCTCTTTATTATAAGCGTATGAAATTTTCAGGGCATGATTGAAAAGAATTTCAATGGGTTTGCCTTTTTCCTTGATTCCCTTTTCAATATTTTTTCTGAAATTCTTCGCAATCGCAGGGACGCTCATCAGAAGATTAGGCTTTATTTCTTTGAGACAAACAGGTAGATTTCTAAGTGTTTCTATTGGTGTTTTTCCTGTTTTAACAGAGGCAATGCTGGCTCCTTTCCCCATAAAGGCAAAAATTCCGCCTGTATGTCCGAAAGAGTGATCCCATGGGAGGATGAGCAGTGTTTTATAAAAAGAAGGTATATCCATCAGACTATAAGCCTGGTAAACATTGGTTACATAATTTCCATGTGTGAGTATTATGCCTTTTGGATCGGCTGTTGTTCCTGAAGTGTAACATATATTTGCAAAGTTATCAGGGGTGAGGCTCTTGAATAGTTCTTCGAACTTTGCATAATTGTCAGGTACTTCGAGCCATTCCCTTCCAATTTTCCTCACTTCATTGAAATGGATTTCGTTTGCAGCGTATTCTTCCTGGGTATCGAAGTGAATAATTTTTTCTATTGCCGGACATTGCGCGAGCACAGTTTTAAGTTTTTGAGCCTGAATAGAAGAAACAAGGATCATTCTTGATCCTGAGTGATTTATTCTGAACTTTATTTCATCAGGATTTAGTTTAACTGAGAGAGGCACATTGACAGCTCCGGTGTACAAAATTCCCATTTCACCGATTACCCAGCTGTTACGGCCCTCAGAAATAAGGCTTAATCTGTCATCTTTTTTTATGCCAAGTCTTATTAGTCCTGCAGCAAATTCGTAAACCTGTTTTCGTGTTTCTCCATAGGTTGTACCTTCATATTTTTCATTAGGCTTTTCCCATAAATAGACATTATTGCTATACCTTTCAACACTTTCTTCGAAGAATTGTATTAATGATTTCATTAGGCAGGATTTAAGATTTAGGGAAACTCTATAAGCCGAATATACAAAATCCGCAATATTTTGATACGTAAAGGATATAATTATGTGTTTTCCAGGAAATGTTCAGGTTGAATCCTGGGATATACTAACAAAAAAACAGAAGTAAGTATCCTAATACTTTAATTTCTGAAAATTGTTTCTTCCCTGTCGGGACCAACCGAAACCATTTTGACTGGGACACCGACCTGATTCTCAATAAATTCAATGAATCGCTTTAACGCTGCAGGCAGGTCTTTGAATTCTCTGAAACCGGTAATATCTTCTTCCCAGCCTTCAAGTTCAGTATAAATAGGTTCAACATGAATTTCGTTATTGAATGGAAGTTCCTCACAAATTTCCCCATAGATTTTATATGAGGTACAAATTTTAATGGTTTTAAAGCCAGACATTACATCTGCTTTGGTCATAAAGAGTTTATTTATGCCATTTACCATAATAGAGTATTTCATTGCAGGCAAGTCAAGCCATCCGCAGCGTCTTGGTCTTCCTGTGGTTGCACCAAATTCATGTCCCAGTTTTCTTAAGTTCGCGCCAGTATCGTCAAATAGTTCGGTAGGGAAGGGGCCGCAACCGACTCTTGTACAGTATGCTTTGAAAATACCAAATATATCGCCGATGAGTCTGGGAGAGACTCCTAAACCGACACATGCACCTGCACTAATAGTGTTAGATGAAGTTACGAAAGGATAGGAACCAAAATCAACATCAAGCATTGTACCCTGTGCTCCTTCAGCCAAGATTCTTTTTCCATCGCGTGCAAGGTGATTAATGAGGTATTCAGTATTTATTATTGGGAATTTTTTCAATAACTCCAGTCCTTCAAACCATTCATTTTCATATTCTTTAATGTCGAATTTGAAATTATAGCTTTTGAGAATTGTCATGTGGTCATTGACATGATCATCATAAATCTGCCTGAAATTTTTTCTGAGTATATCACCCACTCTGAGACCGTTCCTGCTTGTTTTATCGGTATATGCAGGTCCGATACCTTTTAATGTAGACCCGATTTTTGAATTGCCTTTATGCAATTCATAAGCTGCATCAAGTATCCTGTGGCTCGGCAGAATCAGATTTGCCTTATTTGAAATCACAAGCCGCTGTGTGAGTTCATTTAAGGGAGGTCCAAGTTCTTCGATTTCCTTTTTAAAAACAGCAGGATCGATAACAACACCGTTTCCTATAACATTTAGTTTATCAGGATGAAATATCCCTGAAGGTATAAGATGCAGAACGTGTTTAATATTATTAAATTCGAGAGAATGTCCGGCATTTGGACCACCCTGAAAACGGGCAATTACATCATAAACCGGACTTAATGCATCAACAATTTTTCCCTTGCCTTCATCCCCCCACTGTAGTCCTAACAGTATGTCAATGTTCATATTATAGATTATATATAATTTTTAAAAAGCTTTACAAGGTACGAATAAATTCAACTTATTAATCATCGATTTACATATTGTTAATAAATGACAGAATTGTTTAAAACATAAGATTTAAAGGCCCTGGCGATTTTCCAGCCAAACCCGGATACAGTTTGTTTTCCAGTCGCTTTGTCAGAACTACATAGAATTAGGTTTTTATGAATCAAAAGGATAATTTTGTCTAAAGTAATTGGAATAATAATTAATTTAACCTGTTTAACTTGAACGACATGAAAAAAATTATTATTCTTTTTCTTGCAATAATTTTAACCTGTCCTTCTTTTTCTCAGGATAAGACACTCGTGACATCCGAGAAAAATGTACTCAAAATCAATTCCTTAAGTCTGTTTCTTGGTACCGGCTCTATTTTCTATGAGCACAAACTTTCAGATGAAATATCCGGACAGTTAGGTATTGCTTACGTGGGGCTTAAGTTTCAGGATACCAGATTTACAGGAATAATTTTAACCCCGGAAGTCAGAATTTATCCCAGGAAAAATGCGATTGACGGATTTTATATAGCACCATATTTACGTTACCAGAACTATACCCTGCAGAGTGGTACAGATAGAGGTTCTCTCAGCTCAATTGGCGGAGGAGTCTTGTTTGGAAGAGAATGGATAACTAAATCAGGTTTTACAATGGATCTGTTCTTCGGTGGACATTATGGGAACAGTAATATAAAAGTAGATACGGGGACAAATAATTTTAATACAAATCTAATTACCGGATTTGGCATCAGGGCAGGTTTTGCAATAGGGTTTGCATTCTAGAATTATCGGAAAAGGTCATTATAAAAGCAGGGCAGTTGCATGCAA
>PMIL01000323.1 GCA_003157075.1 Bacteroidales bacterium
TGCCAGCATGATCCAAAACTTCCTGATAATTCAAAAGTAATAAATGTATGCCCCGGCTGCGATAAACGCTTCAGTAAAGACTATAATGGTGTTTCTACAATTTCGCTATGGGAGGTAATAAACGAAAACAGTTTTTTTGAATATCCTGATTATAAAGGAAGAGAAATGTCAATTATCGATGCCTGTCCTACCCGTGAAGTGAGCATAGTGCAAAATTCTATCCGGGACCTGCTGTTAAAAATGAATATCACTCTGGTAGAACCACAAAATACAAGAAAAGAAAGCACATGTTGCGGTGATGTTTACTATGGGTCTATGCCAACTGTTAAGGTGAAGGAACTAATGATAGAAAAAGCGGCAGAAATGCCCGTTAATGACATTGTCGTGCATTGTGTTTCCTGCATTATGGCAGTTTGTAACGGCGGTAAAAATCCACATTACCTTGCAGACCTGTTATTTAATGAAGATTCTCTTCCGGAAACTTATGACCTCGATAAGTGGCATGGAGAGCTGACTCAATATATTGGAATACACTGATCTTTGCAGGCCTCATAAATGTTTACTTAAGATTAAACAGACCCGCACCCATTTTCATAGCCTGTTCCTGAGCTGTACACCAAATTAACCGATGAAGACTCTTTCATCTTTTAAAAAATATTCTTTCCTTTGCAAAACAAGTTGACAGGGAAACTGTTATCCAGTAGATGAAGAAGGTCATTTCTATATCATTGACATTATTAATGCTAATAGCATTATTGCATTTTTCTGTCGCAGCCCATTATTGTATGGGTAAAATAGCTTCATCAAAGATTTCACTTTCAGGAGAACTAGCAACCTGCGGCATGGAGAATGATGAAAATCAACAACCTCAAACCGGTACACATCTGGGCTCGGATTGTTGCGACAATGTATTGGTCTTCTGTGGTATATACAGCAACTATTTTCCGTCATTTTCATTTGTTCCTGAATCATACAACAATAATTTTCAGGTTTTCAGTTTACCTGCTAGTCTGACCATCTGCTCATTAACATCATCTAAATCAATTTATACAAGTATAAATCCACCGGGTGTGTCAGCATCAAACAACGTAGATCTTTCAGCTATTTGCGTCTTTCGTATCTGATCATTTCACTTCTTTATATTTTCAATTTTAATTATTGATTCTGTTTGATTATGTTGATCTCTTTCAACATTTTCAACATTTTCAATATTTTTCAACATTTTTCAACATTTATAAATTTCTTAAACTTAAAAAAATGAAAACTTTTAGAATGATTTTCACAATTGTCCTGTTAGCTGCATTTGGCATTACTACTTCAGCACAGACAACAACCAAAACAACAGCGCAGCAAAAGACCGAAACATTTAAAGTCTGGGGTAAATGTGATATGTGTAAAACACGAATCGAAAAGACAGCAAAAGCTGAAGGCGCCACCAGTGCAATCTGGGACACAAAAACTCAGCTGCTTGCAGTTACCTTCGACCCGTCAAAAACAAATGTCGAAGCCTTAAGTAAAAAACTGGCAGCTGTGGGCCATGATACTGAAAAATTCAAAGCATCCGATGATGCTTATGAAAAACTTCCGGGCTGCTGCCATTACGACAGGGCAAAATAAAATAAACTGACCTCCCATCCCCCCTGAAAGGGGGCAAAGAAACGTATAAGCAAACGAATCCCACTCTGCTGTTGCAAGGGGGCAAAAAAGAAACTATGTTTAACAGACTGGTAAAATATTTTCTCGAAAACAGGCTTATCACTTTTATCATCCTTATCACCTTTGTTTTAGCGGGTTTGGTGACAATGCCATTTAATCTGAAACAGGGTCTGTTACCACGTGACCCGGTTCCTGTAGATGCAATTCCGGATATTGGCGAAAATCAGCAGATAGTGGCGACAGAATGGATGGGACGCTCTCCAAAAGACATTCAGGACCAGATAAGCTATCCCCTGACNNATGTCTTTTATCTATATAATTTTCAAGGATAATATAGAGTTTTACTGGAGCCGTTCACGTATATTGGAAAAACTAAATTCCCTTCCGTCCGGGACTTTACCTGCAGGAGTACAGCCTTCGCTCGGTCCCGATGCCACAGCTTTAGGACAGATATTCTGGTACACTCTGGAAGGACGTGATCCGAAAACAGGAAATCCTAATGGCGGATGGGATCCGTCTGAACTCAAAACAATTCAGGATTTTTATGTNNGGCTTCGTTAAAGAATATCAGGTTGACCTCAACCCAGATGCTCTTAAAGCCTACAATGTGTCTGTAATGGATGTAATGAATGCCGTGAAGAACAGTAATCTTGATATCGGAGCAGAAACTATTGAACTGAATAATGTTGAATATATCATTCGCGGATTGGGGTATGTAAAGAGTCTGAATGACCTTGAATTATCAGTTGTTGGAGTCCGGAATAACGTTCCTGTCAGAATAAAAGACGTAGCTCATGTCAATTTTGGCCCTGCCACACGCCGCGGTGGTCTTGATAAGTCCGGTTCAGAGGCCGTCGGTGCAGTTGTAGTGGCAAGGTATGGGTCAAACCCCATGGAGGTAATTAACAATGTAAAGGAAAAGATAAAGGAAATTGAATCAGGATTGCCCCAGAAAACATTAACCGATGGTACTGTCTCAAAGGTGACCATTGTTCCGTTCTACGACAGAACAGGTTTGATAAAAGAGACAATCGGAACACTCCAGTCTGCCCTTTCACATGAGATCCTGATCAGTATAATTGTAATTATAATCCTGGTAATGAACCTCAGGGCATCATTGATAGTCGCCGGATTGTTGCCAATAGGTGTTTTAATGACTTTTATTCTGATGAGGCTTTTCGGGGTTGAAGCCAATATTGTAGCGTTATCAGGAATTGCGATTGCTATTGGAGTAATGGTAGATATAGGTATAGTAGATGTGGAAAATATTCTGCGTCACCTGGAAATGCCTGAAAACAACGGAATACGCGGTAAAAAACTGATGAGTGTTATTTACCAGGCAACTACAGAAGTAAGGGCTGCAGTTGTAACATCCATTGCCACAACTATCGTCAGTTTTCTTCCGGTATTTGCCATGCAGGCGCAGGAAGGAAAACTGTTTCATCCTCTTGCCTTCACAAAGACTTTTGCTCTGATATCATCATTTATCCTTGGAATTGTTGTTCTGCCAACACTTGTACACGTACTCTTCAATATCTCTTTTGACAGAAAAAAAATAAAGAGAGTCTGGAACGGGTTTCTTATTATATCGGGTTTGTTTGCAGCTGTTTATTGGCAAATGTGGCCAGCGCTTGTAATAACAGCAGTTGGAATTAATAATCTTCTTGATTACAGATGGTCAGAAAGCCGTAAGGAATATTCAAACTATATAAACATATTTATTACTGTTCTTTTTGCAACGTGGTACCTGTCAATAGAATGGTTGCCCCTCGGTGCCCATAACAGTGAACTGGCGAACTTCCTGTTTGTCGCAGGAATTGTCACTATAATACTTGCTGCTCTGATGACGATGGTCCATTTTTACGAAAATATTCTCAGATGGGCCCTGATGAATAAATGGAAATTCCTTTTGATCCCTGCTGTAACACTGGTTTCTGGTCTGCTTGTATGGAAGGGTTTGGGTAAAGAATTCATGCCCTCACTCAATGAAGGCTCTTTTCTCCTAATGCCTACCAGTATGCCGCATTCAGGTATTGAAAAGAATCTTGAATATATTGAAACCCTTGATAAGCGCCTTTCAACAATTCCGGAAGTTGAAGTAGCCGTTGGGAAATGGGGACGCGTAAATTCTGCGCTTGACCCTGCTCCCATTCAGATGTTCGAAAATACAATCAATTATCGTCCTGAATATATTCTCGATGAAAATGGGCACAGGATGAAATTCAAAGTTGATAAAAAAGGAAATTATGATCTGAACTTACTCCAAATAAGAAATACGGAAGAACTAAATGGAAATAAAGAAGAAATAAATAGAAATAAAGTTGAAATAAGAGGAAATGAAATTGATCTTAATAATGTTGAAGAGGTGACATTTGAAAAAGAAAATAAAATATTTCATGTTTTATCTAATGGCAAATGGTTGTCAATCGAAACAGGAACTCATTCTGTTTCAACCTATTTCAATGTATTTCAATATATTAATTCGAATATCAATCCATTTCTGATTTCTGATAAAAACGGAGAATACTTTCGTCAATGGCGCCCCCAAATCAAAAAACCTTCCGATATCTGGAACGAGATCGTAAAAGTAACTGATATACCCGGGTTGACTTCAGCACCTAGATTACAGCCAATTGAAACACGTCTAATAATGCTGTCGACTGGTATGCGGGCGCCAATGGGACTTAAAGTGTATGGTCCGGATCTGAATTCGATTGAACAGGCAGGATTGATTTTTGAAAAGGCACTTAAGGAAGTGCCTTCCATAAAAGCATCAGCTGTTTTTTACGATCGTGCCGTAGGGTCACCTTACCTGGAAATAAAGCTGAATCGTGAAGCAATGGCACGCTATGGTATGTCTGTAAGCGAAGTCCAGGAAATATTGCAGGTGGCCGTTGGAGGGATGACTCTTTCAACATCAGTCGAAGGCCGTGAACGATTCCCGCTGCGTGTACGATATGCCCGTGAACTGCGTGATAATCCCGAAGACATTAAAAAAATCCTTATTCCTGCTATGAATGGCGTACAGATACCATTGGGTGAAGTTGCTGATATTGATTATACCCGGGGTGCCCAAATGATCAGAAGCGAAAATACTTTCCTTGTCGGATTTGTGATTTTCGATAAACAGGAAGCCAAAGCCGAAGTTGATGTGGTGGAAGAAGCAAGTAAGATTATTAAAGGGAAAATTGACTCAGGAGAGATTAAACTCCCTGCCGGTGTCACTTATAAATTTGCAGGCAATTATGAAAACCAGTTAAGAGCCACTAAACGACTGGCTATTGTTGTCCCGATAAGTTTGATAATGATCTTTCTTTTATTATACTTTCAGTTCCGTACAATAACAGCTTCATTTATACACTTCTCGGGTGTCTTCGTTGCTTTCTCCGGCGGATTTATTATGCTCTGGCTATATGGACAGACCTGGTTCATGAATTTTTCAGTTGACGGAATAAATCTGCGCGATATGTTCCAGATGCATACAATTAATTTAAGTGTTGCAGTATGGGTAGGATTCATTGCCCTCTTCGGTATAGCAACTAATGATGGAGTAATAATGGGGACTTACATTCACCAGGTTTTTGAAGATTTGAAGCCAAAAACCATACATGATGTACGTGAGGCAGTAGTAATGGCAGGGAAGAAGAGAGTACGCCCCGCAATGATGACTACGGCTGTTGCAGTAATCGCTTTGTTGCCGGTACTTTCATCAACTGGAAAGGGGGCGGATATTATGGTACCTATGGCAATCCCGATGTTCGGGGGAATGGTAATACAGGTGATGACAGTCTTTGTTGTTCCTTTGTTTCAGGCAATGTGGAGAGAAAAGGGAAAAACAAATTAAGAACTCACACAGAGTTACACAGAGAAGACACAGAGGTACACTGAGAAAATAGTATAGAACTGTATAACAGAGATCTAAACGCAAATGCAAGGAAGAAATATATTAAGATGAAGAAAAATCGGATAAATTTTACACCGGAAAAAACAAAAAAAATCTACTGGATAGCGCTATGCATTTCAATGCATTTCTATTTATCACTACCCGTTGCAGTTTTTTCCCAAACAGATTCCCTGTACAAATACCTGGAAATTGCGGCAAAAAATAATCCAACCGTTTTGCAGAAATTCGCTGAATACCAGGCAGCGCTTCAAAAAATCCCGCAGGCAGGCAGTTTGTCTGATCCCGAGTTAAGTGTGGGTGTATTTCTTTCACCAATGGAATTGGTCAATGGTAATCAGGTAGCAGATATCAAGTTGATGCAGATGTTTCCATGGTTTGGCGTTCTGAAAAATGCAAAAGACGAAATGAGCCTCATGGCAAAAGCAAAATTTGAACTATTCCGGGATGCAAAATTGCAGGTTTTTTACGATGTTCAGCGCAACTGGTATGAAATATATAAAATTCAGAAGGATATCAGCATTTCGGAAAAGAATATGGAAATCCTGAAAATAATTGAAAGACTGGCTCTGGTTAAGTTCAAGTCTGCCCCGTCAGAAGGTTCCGGATCTGCGTCTTCCGACCCTGTAATTTCATCTGGTTCAATAGTGAATAACAAAACAGGTACTTCCGGAATGCAGGCCATGGGTACAATTCAGGGCAATACCGGTACAACTGTTTCAAATCAGACTTCTTCATCAATGCAAACAGGTCTGATGGGCAATTCTTCAACAAGTCCCGGACTGACAGATATTTACAGGATACAGATAGAAGCCGGTGATCTTGAAAATAATATTTCATTATTAAAAAATCAGAGAAACACTCTAACAGCTCAATTCAACACCTATCTGAACAGACCTGTTACCACACATGTTTTTACTAACGAAAATATTGCNNCATGCTGGATTATGAAAAGCAATCATTTGAGGCACGGAAAAAAATGGTTTCAAGAATGGGATATCCAATGGTAGGCCTGGGCCTGAATTATTCTCTTATAAGCAAGACGCAATTCCCGATGGGATTGCCTTCTATGAATGGTAAGGACATGATAATGCCTATGGTAGTTGTCACTCTTCCGGTTTATAGAAAGAAATATAATGCTATGATCAGCGAATCCGAGCTTCTGGCAACTGCAGCATCACAAAACTATCAGTCTGCTTCAAATTCATTACAGGCAGAATATTTCCAGGCTGTTCAATTATATCAGGATGCAAAACGACGAATTAAACTTTACGACAATCAGTCTCAACTGGCTTCAAAATCACTTGATCTGATATTGAAGAATTTTTCAGTTTCAAATTCAGCGCTCAGCGATGTTCTGCGTGCCCGTCAGCAAACTCTTGATTATGAGTTCAAAAAGGTCGAAGCCGTTGCAGATTTTAATACGGCGATTGCCTGGCTAAATAGATTAGGGAATTTGGATATAAACAGAAATAAATAAAACATGAAACAAAAAATACTTTTTATCAGTATTTCATTGATTATAGGACTTCTCCTGGGCTGGCTGTTCTTTCACCAATCGGTAAAAACTGAGGTTAAATCCGGACAGGTTAATGAAAAATCAAAACCTGCAATCTGGACCTGCGCAATGCATCCCCAGATAAGAATGGCCGAACCCGGCAAATGCCCTATCTGCGGAATGGATTTAATTCCACTTGGACAAAACAATACCAGCACAATCGACACTGATGCAATTCATTTGAGTATTGATGCCGCTCAGCTGGCCAATGTGCTGACAACTGTCGTGACAAAAAACAAACCGGTAAAAGAGGTACATCTATTTGGCAAGGTACAGGCTGATGAAAGATTGTTTCAAAGTCAGACATCGCATGTGCCGGGCCGTATCGAACGTCTGAACATTAACTTTACAGGCGAATCGGTGGTAAAAGGACAACTGCTGGCTGAAATATATTCGCCTGAACTAATAACAGCTCAGCAGGAGTTATTGGAAACGGTTAAGACAAAACAATTACAGCCTGAACTGTACGAAGCCTCGAAGGAGAAACTTCTCCAATGGAAACTAACAAATGATCAGATATCGAAAATTGAGAGTTCCGGAGCTATTCAGAATAATTTTGAGGTCTTATCAAATACTTCCGGTACCGTGACTGCCCGGAAGGTCAACACCGGAGATCATGTATCACAGGGAACGGTTTTATTTGATATAGCTGATCTTTCAAAAGTCTGGATCATGTTCGATGCCTATGAAAGCGATCTCCAGTTTTTGCACACAGGTGAAAAGCTTACTTTTACCTTACAGGCATTACCAGGTACCAATTTCACCGGGAAAATAATTTTCATNNGAAATGTTTGCTACGGGAATTGTCTCCTCAGTGCTTTCTAAATACACTGAAAATGTAATCATTCCTGAATCGGCCGTTTTGTGGACAGGCAAACGCTCTGTTGTATATGTCAAGCAACCTGGTTCAAATGAACCTGTATTTAAGATCCGTGAAGTGGAACTTGGTCCTATGCTGGGCGACAGCTATGTCATCACAAGCGGTCTGTCAGAAGGTGAAGAGATAGTTACTAACGGAACTTTCAGTGTCGATGCAGCAGCGCAGCTCGAAGGGAAACCAAGTATGATGAATCCGTCGGGAAGCAAGATTTCATCAGGTGATATGCAAGGAATGGACATGACAGATAAAAGCTCCGCATCAACAAAGCCAATGAAAATGAAGGTTAAGGGAGATAAATAANNATATTAAATATTAAAATGACACATACATATTCTGTCTACGGAATGAGTTGTAACAATTGCCGGGCTCATGTGGAGGAGGCGCTTAAAAAAGTTACCGGTGTAACTGGTGTATTAGTCGATCTGCAGAAAGCAGAAGCTGTTATAACAATGGACACTCACATACAATTGGAAAAGTTTCAGGAGGCATTAAAGAATGAAGGAGGAAATTATAGCATATCACTTCCTGGAGATATTTCATTTGCAAATAAGTTTAATGATGAAAAGCTAAAATCAAAATCCGCTGGCCATGGTTCAGGAGTATTCTATTGCCCCATGCACTGCGAAGGAGAGAAAACTTATGCCAAGCCTGGTGATTGTCCGGTGTGTGGAATGGATCTTGTGGAACAGCCTACTGCGGATATTGAAAAGGAAGACAAAACTTATAAAAATCTGCTTCGGAAATTCAAGATTTCGATATTATTCACCACTCCTGTTTTTCTGATAGCGATGTCAGAAATGATCCACAATAACCCCCTAATGATGGTTATGCCCTGGAAATACTGGAACTGGGTACAACTGATCCTGTCAATTCCTGTGGTATTCTATACCGCCTGGATGTTTTTTGAACGAGCCTGGAGGTCGGTTAAAACATGGAACCTGAATATGTTTACACTCATTGGCATCGGATCTGGAGTGGCCTGGCTGTTCAGTGTTACAGCCTTACTTATTCCCGGAATATTTCCCGATCAGTTTAAATCACATGCAGGCACTGTTTATGTCTATTTTGAAGCTACTACGGTAATTCTGACACTTGTTCTTATTAGGCCAGCTTCTTGAAGCCAGGGCACACGGAAAAACAAACAGCGCTATAAAAGAATTACTGAAACTGGCTCCTAATAAGGCAACAAAAATCATTGACGGAAAGGAACAGATTGTCGCGATAGATTCTATTCAGAAGGGCGATTTACTTCGAGTAAAACCAGGGGAAAAAATTCCTGTTGACGGAAGCATTCAGGAGGGAGAATCCACTATTGATGAGTCAATGATATCAGGGGAACCTATACCAGTTGATAAAACTACTGGAGATAAGGTTAGCTCCGGCACTATTAACGGCAACAAGACTTTTGTAATGGTTGCAGAAAAAGTTGGCGCAGAAACCTTACTTTCCCATATCATCGAAATGGTTAATTCTGCAAGCCGGTCAAAAGCTCCGATTCAGAATCTGGCCGATAAAATTTCGGGCTATTTCGTACCGGTTGTAGTGGGTATTTCAGTTATCACTTTTATCGTTTGGGCAATATTTGGCGGGCAACATGCGTATATATATGCGCTGGTAAACGCAATCGCTGTACTAATCATAGCCTGTCCATGTGCTCTGGGTCTGGCTACACCAATGTCTGTAATGGTCGGAGTAGGAAAAGGAGCACAATCGGGAATATTGATCAGAAGTGCCGAATCGCTGGAAAAGATGAATTTAATTGATATTGTCATTATTGATAAAACGGGAACGGTTACTGAGGGGAAACCCTCAGTCGAAAAGGTCATTAGCGTTACTTCCGGAATTACTGATGCTGATATCCTCCAAAAAATAATTTCCCTGAATAGCAGCAGCGAACATCCCCTGGCGCAGGCAACTATNNAAAAGTGGCTTTAGGCAATGAAAAGCTTATGGAGGAAACAAGGGCTGTTATCTCAGAAGAATTGAAAAAACTGGTTAATTCAGAACAAAAACTTGGTAAAACAGTTTCTTATCTGTCTGAAGGTGGTACGGCAATAGGTTACGTTGTAATTTCAGACAAAATAAAGGAATCGAGTAAGGAGGCTATTCATAATCTGCAAAAAGAAGGGCTACAGGTAATAATGTTTACAGGGGATAACGAAGAAACCGCCAGGGCTGTAAGCGAAACACTGGATCTTGATGGGTACAAGGCTCATATGCTGCCGAGCGATAAACTTGCCGAAATAAAACGGCTTCAGGCAGAAGGGAAAAAGGTGGCTATGGCTGGTGACGGTATTAATGATGCACCGGCATTGGCACAGGCCGACATTGGCATAGCAATGGGAACAGGAACAGATGTCGCCATAGAAAGTGCTGGCATAACACTTGTAAAAGGTGACCTGAAAGGAATTGCCAAAGCACGTTTATTAAGTCAGAAGGTAATGAGGAATATCAAACAAAACCTGTTTTTTGCACTTGGATACAACAGCCTAGGGATTCCACTTGCAGCTGGAATTTTATACCCATTCTTTGGAATACTTCTCTCGCCAATGATTGCAGCTCTGGCAATGAGCTTCAGTTCTGTGTCGGTTATATCCAACTCATTGCGATTGAGAAATGTAAAATTGATATAATGATTTAAAAAACTATGGAAGAGAAATTAGATATATTGAAAAAACGTCTCAAAGAATTTAAGAGTGCGGTAATAGCTTTTTCGGGAGGAGTTGACAGTACATTCCTTGCCCGCGTTGCAAAAGATGTTTTTGGAGACAATCTGTTACTGGTAACTGCCACGTCAAGCACATATCCTTTCTATGAACTTGATGAAGCAAAATCGCTGGCAAAATTGCTGGGAATTAAACATAAAATTATCGTGTCAGAGGAGATAGATATTCCGGGTTATGCTGATAATCCACCTGACAGATGTTATTATTGCAAAAGTGAATTATTTGGCAAAATAAAATACATTGCTTCTCAGGAAGGTTATCAGGTAGTTTATGACGGCAGTAATGCTGATGATCTGAAAGATTTCCGCCCGGGTATGAAAGCGAAACAGGAGAAAGGAGTAATTTCGCCTCTTGCGGATTCAGGATTTACTAAAGATGATATACGCTTTTTCTCAGGAAAATTAAATCTTCCGACTGCCGGCAAACAATCTTATGCCTGTCTTGCCTCACGTTTTCCCTATGGGGAGAAAATAACCAAAGTAAAACTTGACAGGCTTGCTACTGCGGAATTTGAAGTCAGAAAGCTGGGATTTACACAATTCAGAATAAGAAGTCATGAAAACATGGCCCGGTTTGAGTTCATTCCATCTGAAATGGATAAAGCCTGGGGAATAAGGGAAAAACTTACGGAGATTTGTAAAAACTCAGGTTTTACATTTGTCACAATTGACCTGAAAGGATACAGGACCGGTTCAATGAATGAGGTTTTGTCGGACCTGGTAAAAGCAAATTTTCAGAAAAAATAACAAAATAGTCTATTAAATTTTCAGCTTATGCGATGTAATACATCCCTTACGGTTTCAGAGTTAAATCGTTACAACAGGCAAATCCGGCTCGCGGAAGTAGGTAAAGAAGGGCAGGAAAAAATCAAGGGCACTTCAGTGGTTGTGATAGGTGCAGGTGCGCTTGGATGCCCGGCTTTGCAATATCTTTCAGCTGCCGGTATCGGTATTCTGGGGATAGTCGATAATGATTGGGTGGACGAATCAAATCTTCACAGACAGGTTTTGTACGGAGTAAAAGATATTGACAAACCCAAACCAATCGCTGCCAGAGATAAGATTTTACTCAGTAATCCGGAAATAAAAGTAGTGTCGCACTACATAAGATTCAATAAAGAAACTGCTTTGAGTATTATAAAAGATTATGATATAATAGTGGATTGTACTGACAACTTTGCGACACGTTACCTGATAAATGATGCAGCTGTCCTCCAGAATAAACCGGTAGTTTATGGGGCTATTCAGAGGTTCTCGGGCCAGGTAATGGTTTTGAATTATCAAAACGGACCTACACTAAGGTGCATTTACCCTGCCCCGCCACACCCTCTGGAGGTACCCTCATGCGAAGAAGAAGGTATCATCGGTTCTATTGCCGGGACAATCGGTTCAATGCAGGCAACTGAAGTGATAAAAATCGTACTCGGCCTCGAAGGAATCCTTTCCGGGAAAATGTTTTTTCTTGATTCTCTGAGCTTTACATCGCAGGTCTTTTCCTTTATGCGCGATCCTGTTAACTCTATAATCAAAGAATTAGGAACATATGAAGAATTGTGCGTGTCTGAAAAAGAGCTTATACAGCAGATAACTGCAAATAAGCTGAAAGAAATGATCTTCACTAATCCCGAGCTTAAAGTAATAGATCTCAGGGAAGAGTATGAAAAAACGCCTATTAATTTTAAGACTGTGTCTATTCCCTTTCATGAAATAAACCAGAAGCTTCATCTGATCCCTGTTAACGGGCCCAAGGTATTTTATTGCGCAAATGGTATTAAAAGTTCAATCGTTATAAATTATTTACAGAAAGTTCACTATATGAACGATCTTTACAGCCTTACACTTTGATTCAGCTTTTGCGTCTGTCTTTTAAATAATAGACTGCGTAAATAATAACTACGATTAAAATGACGATAAGGACAGGAGTAATCCAACCATTTCCACCCATACTCCACCAGGAATGATTATTCATCATAATTTATAATTTTAGTTTTCAGGACAAATGTTGCCTGATTAAGTTATAATCCGGTATTTCAGATCATTTTCATATCGCTTTTTTCTATCTTTTTCTTTACAGGCTTCTTAACTAAATCCATTCCGCATTTAGGACATTTACCTGGTTTTGAAGCTGTGACTTCCGGATGCATCGGACAGGTGTAGACAGTCGAAGTGTCTGCAGGCATATTCATCTTTTTCATTGGCGTATGTTTCATCTTGGAAGTATCAATCATAATCATTACAGGATCTCTCATCGTTGTAGTAGCATACTCAGTGACTAATGTTGAATTATCAGTAATGTTGTTAAGGATTTCCACTTTTTTGTTGCTGTCACTCAGCAACTGAGTTGTACTCTGGCTTTGTGCGTTTGAACTCCATAACATAACAGATATGGACACAAGCGCAAAACGAATTATATTTATCTTTTTCATTCTAATAATATTAGTGTTTAAAAATTTAACTATCAGACTGTAAAATTGAAGATTTTTGTTCTGGTTTGAATTATTTAATCATATCCCATATTGAATTCAGAGTTAATTGAAACCTTACCGGAACTGCTTATTTAGCAATAAATTTAAATTGTGTTGAGTTGGGGACACCAGCCACATTCATTTGGATCGTAAGTTGGTATTCTCCCTTTTCTTCGAGCATGAAATCACTGCCATACTGGTCCATCATCGGCTTTAATTCAACAGAAGAGTTCTTCCCTGCTGGTGACACCGTCATCATTGAGGCATTGGCATCAGTTAATACTTTCCCATCGGCTTTTTTTAACTCTACCATTACGTGATATGAGCTCCCTTTTTGCTCTTCACTTGTTGCTTTAGCTGAACTCATGTCGGCTGCTTTAGTCGCTCCTCCCGTAATCATAATCCATACCTTCATTTGTATCCCTGCTGTTGTTGCCTCGAAAGTCGGTTTCACCACCTTGTCGTCCATTTTGCTTTTCTGGTAATCCATATTCGCCATGGTTTTATTCGTTGCCTGTCCTAATACAGGAATTGCACAAGCGAATGCAAGAACTGTTCCGATAATTGCTAATCTTTTTTTCATAATAAATCCTTTCTATTAAATTGAATTGAACGCATTCGATTTAAAATTATTAACCTGCAAATATCAGGTTTGTTATGGCTTAAAAAATTACATTATTTTTAAAATGATTTATATAATTCACATGTTATGGAAATGCGTTATAAATCATGGTATAACTAATACCCTAAATATGTTATTTCCTATATCCCGCCGTTTTGCTAATTTTGCATCCGAAACAATCAACATGAGCTATGCAATTTGAAACAAAGGCAATCTGGATCGGACAGGCAGCAGATAAAGCGACAGGAGCAACCATCGTCCCTATTTATCAGACATCAACATTTACCCAGGAAGAANNACAGCCCTGGACGCTTGTCTGGCTTCGCTCGAAGAAGGTAAATACGGATTATCCTTCTCATCGGGTCTGGCAGCTGAACATGCAATACTTTCATTGCTCAGACCTGGTGATCATGTTATTGCACCGGAAGATATGTATGGTGGAACATATCGTCTGATAAAAGAGGTCTTTGAGCCTTTCAATGTAAATTTTACATTTACAGATTTTACTGACACGAAACAGGTTCAAAAAGCATTTCTGCCATCTACAAAAATGGTCTGGATAGAAACCCCTACTAATCCGCTTCTGAAGATTTTCGATATTCAGGCAATTTCTGAGCTCAGCCATAAAAAAAATGCAATAGTAGTTGTTGACAATACTTTTTTATCGCCTTATTTCCAGAAACCTCTTTTGCTTGGAGCTGACATTGTTGTCCACAGTACAACAAAGTATATTAATGGTCATTCCGATATTATTGGCGGAGCTGTTATCCTGAATAATACAGAGTTGTTCGGGAAAATACAATTGGTGCAAAAGTCAGTTGGTGCAGTCCCATCGCCTTTTGATTCCTGGCTTACTCTCCGAGGAGTAAAAACACTGGCTGTACGTATGAAGCAGCATGAAAAAAACGCATTTAAAGTTGCTGGCTTCCTTCAGAATCAAAAAAATGTGCTTGAAGTATTTTTCCCGGGGCTGGAAACGCATCCCGGACACGAGATTGCAAAGAAACAGATGAGCGGTTTTGGAGGAGTGGTATCATTCAAACTCAAAGGGGGACTGGCTGAATGCAATGTCTTCTTTAAGAAACTAAGAATATTTCAACTCGCAGACAGTCTGGGGGGTATTGAATCTCTGGCA
This sequence comes from Bacteroidales bacterium, assembly GCA_003157075.1. Taxonomy (GTDB): domain Bacteria; phylum Bacteroidota; class Bacteroidia; order Bacteroidales; family VadinHA17; genus LD21. The sequence goes on from PMIL01000323.1 coordinate 14,943, forward strand.
AATTACTCAGCCCTGATGACTCACGATTATTTTCCTGTAGAACTCAGGCAAAAGATTGGGGTTACTGATAATCTTATTCGTCTGTCAATTGGGATTGAACACATTGACGATCTTCTTGAAGATTTAAAAAATGCTTTGACCATCTAACAAATATTATCCTCTACCCCTGAATTAAGAAGAAATGAAGAAATCTGAAAAACATATTCAGGTACTGATCGCGGATAGTCAGTTTCTAATTACTGAATCATTGAAAATGGTTTTGCAAAATGACGGTCGGTTTCTTGTTAACAAAATAGTTACTGAAAAGAACGATTTAATTGAGGCACTAAAACTAAATAATACTGAAGTATTAATTATTGACCCATCACTTGTGGATATAGCAGGATTCACAGAAATAAATGAGATTAAAAGCGGTTTCCCTGATCTGAAACTTCTTATTATCACGAATAGCGTTACAAGAAAAGAACTACTTGAATTTAACACAATTGGGATTAACAATATTATTCTTAAGTCAGAAGGAAGAGAGGAAATAATTGAAGCTCTAAATGCTCTGGTTAACGGAAAAAAACACTATTCAAATGAACTGCTGGATTTGCTGTTTGAGTCAAATGAAAAGAAATTCATTGGGGAAGAAACAGGTCAGTTAACCAATTCCGAACTGGAAATTGTACGATTAATAGCTGAAGGATTAACAACAAAAGAAATTGCAGCAAGAAAATTTATAAGCTTTCATACTGTAATATCGCACCGTAAAAATATATTCAGGAAGCTGGGTGTTACAAGTATTTCCGAATTGATTATGTATTCCATCAAAGCAGGCTGGATAAATACCATCGAATACCATATTTAAGAAATATCCCATATATATGGTATAAAATATGCCATATATATGGGATATCATACTTGGCATCCTCGGTGCAACTTTGTACCGTAGAACTATTTAAGGTACTTTCATGCAACATTCAACATGGTATATGTATATATTAAAAGGGAACAATTTCCCGAATTACTGTTGTTGTTGCCGCCTGTAAAAATCAGGATTTCCGGACTAATTGATTATTGGATCAATTCCTTAATATTGAATTAATCTTCCGGGCGATCAGAACAATCGAATTCAGATTTTGTTAATCTAATTTAACTTAATTATAAACATTAATAACTATAAATAATCTTCTTATGGCATCAGAAAATTTACAATTTGACACACTGCAATTACACGCAGGGCAGGTAGTTGATCCAACTACAAATTCCAGAGCTGTCCCTATATACCAGACCAGTTCATATGTTTTCAACAATTCCGAACATGCAGCTAACCTTTTCGGACTGAAAGAATTTGGAAATATCTATACACGGCTGATGAATCCCACTACCGATGTTTTTGAAAAAAGAGTAGCAGCTCTTGAAGGCGGAGTCGCTGGACTTGCAACCGCATCAGGACAGGCTGCTCAATTCATCGCACTTACAAATATTATGGAGGCAGGAGATAATTTAGTTTCAACATCTTATTTATACGGAGGAACCTATAACCAGTTTAAGGTACAGTTCAAACGCATCGGAATAACAGTGAAATTTGTGGATGGAGACAAAGCCGCTGATTTCGAAAAGCTTATTGACAGCAAAACAAAAGCAATTTATCTTGAAACTATAGGCAATCCAAAATTTAACATACCTGATTTTGACGCCATTGCAGCAGTCGCAAAAAAACACGATATCCCGCTCGTTGTTGATAATACATTTGGAGCTGCCGGTTACTTATTCAGACCAATTGAACATGGCGCTAATATAGTTGTAGAGTCAGCTACCAAGTGGATTGGAGGACATGGAACAAGTATCGGAGGAGTAATTGTTGATGCTGGGAATTTCAACTGGGCGAACGGTAAGTTTCCTCAGTTCACGGAGCCTTCAGAAGGTTATCACGGACTAAAATTCTGGGATGTTTTTGGTACTCCCGGCCCATTTGGAAATATAGCATTTATAATCCGTGCCCGTGTTGAAGGATTAAGGGACTATGGTCCTTCATTAAGTCCGTTCAATGCTTTTCTTCTGATTCTTGGACTGGAAACATTATCGCTGAGGGTTCAGAAACATGTTGATAACGCTCTTGAGATTGCTCAGTGGCTTTCTAAACATCCAAAGGTAGAGTATGTTGAGTATCCTGGACTTGCAAACAGCCCCTACCATGAGCTGGGTAAGAAATATCTGAAACACGGGTTTGGCGGAGTTCTTGCTTTTAAAGTAAAAGCAGGGAAAGAAGCTGCAGATAAACTGGTAAATAGTCTTAAATTAGTCAGCCACCTTGCAAACGTAGGCGATGCCAAGACACTGATTATTCATCCGGCATCTACGACACATCAGCAGCTGTCTGAGAAAGAACAGCTCAGTTCAGGTGTAGTCGCTGGTGTTTTACGACTATCAGTGGGAATAGAAGATATTCAGGATATTAAGAATGATCTGGACCAAGCTCTCAATGCTTTGTAAATAATTATGAAAGAAATAGTTAGTCTGTTTGTTAGTCGTACAATATTGTGAAACTCTTTTTGATTTTAAGTGTTGTACATTTGTAAAACAAAACATTACTGATTAATAATTAAACAGATGCCAGAATACAATATTCCCGATAAAAAAGATGTTGAGAAGACAATAAAGTCCATTTTCAGACTTCTGTTTCCATCAGCCAATTCCTATTCAGATACAGGAAATGAAATTAGTCTAAGTCATGCCAGAATACTTCTGGTGGGATTATTAATCGGGTTAACTGATGAAAAAGAAAAAGTTGCAGATTTTTTCTTCAGAAATCTTGAAGACATAAAAGAAATACTGTTAAAAGATGCAGAATTTATTCTTGAATCTGATCCGGCAGCAACAGAATTGATCGAGGTTATTGCTATCTACCCGGGCTTTTTGGCAATCTTTTGCTACCGTATCGCCAACGCTCTTGCAAAACTGTCAGTTCCTCTTTTGCCCAGGATGATTACAGAGTATTCTCACAAGGTTACCGGGATTGATATTCATCCCCATGCCGAAATAGGTTGTCCTTTTGCAATAGATCATGGGACAGGCATTGTTATCGGCGAGACTACAAAAATCGGTAACAATGTAAAACTTTACCAGGGTGTTACATTAGGTGCCCTGAGTGTGGATAAAAGCAAGGCATCAAAAAAAAGGCATCCCACCATTGAAGATAATGTTGTCCTGTATGCCGGTTGTACAATTCTTGGAGGAGAGACAATTGTCGGACGAAANNCATAAAAGCGAAATAGTTGTAAGAAACCAGAATGGGTTTCAGGAGCCATTAAATTTTATTATTTAAAAATCACAAACCACAACATCATGAAACTAAATACAATTCTTGAATCAATAGGAAATACTCCTCATTTGAAAATTAACAGGCTCTTTGATCCGGAATATACAGTCTGGGTAAAACTTGAGAGATCAAACCCAGGCGCCAGTATAAAGGACCGGATAGCATTGTCCATGATAGAAGATGCTGAAAAAAAAGGCATACTCAAAGAAGGCAGTGTAATAATAGAACCAACATCGGGTAATACGGGAATCGGCTTGGCAATTGTAGCGGCTGTAAAAAGGTACAGGCTGATACTTGTCATGCCCGAATCAATGTCACTTGAGAGAAGAAAGATCATGAGTTCCTATGGATCTGAATTTGTTCTTACTCCGCGTGAAAAGGGAATGAAAGGTGCGATTGAACGGGCACGGGAATTGGTTCAGGAAACGCCAAACTCTTGGATGCCCATGCAGTTCGACAATCCTTCCAACACTGAAATACACAGGACGACCACTGCACAGGAGATCCTCAAAGATTTTCCTGAAGGACTTGATTATATGATCACCGGAGTTGGAACCGGCGGACATATTACAGGTGTTGCAGAAGTATTAAAAAAGGCATTTCCAAAACTTAAAGTATATGCTGTTGAACCTGAATTATCTCCGGTGTTGAGCGGAGGTTCCCCCTCCCCTCATCCTCTGCAGGGAATAGGAGCAGGTTTTATACCTTCTATTCTAAATACCAAGATCCTAGATGGAATAATCAAAGTATCAAAGGACGAAGCATTTACATTTACCCAGAGAGCTGCCAAAGAGGAAGGATTGTTCGTGGGAATTTCTTCCGGAGCTTCATTGGCAGCGGTTAATCAGAAGCTGAAAGAGTTCCCGAAGGGATCAAGGATTCTTACCTTCTGCTATGATACAGGAGAGAGATATCTTTCAATTGAGGGATTATTCTGAAAGCTTGTATACTCGCCCCCCCCTGGGGCATGGACGTCAACCTAAGTTTTGGGGATGAATGAGATTTTGCATAAAAAAGTTTCCCCCTCCAAAAGCGGGACAGGCTCTCCTTTTGAAGGACTATCCTTTATGCACATCTTTACTTATAATAATATTTTCGAAAATTTGTTTAATTCTGGGAGACCCCTCGACTCATCCACCTGACTCACTAAAATATCTGGAAATGAGCAGGGTGGATTCGCTCGGGATGACGGTGGGTTAGAGGGGAACAAGGGTAAGGAAGCAGCGGCGATTCAGATGATTTTTTCATCTTTTTTTATTGCAATTTTTCTTGAATCGCCGCTGCTTCCTTACCCAATACACTTAAAAAACGTGTCATCCCAAACGAATCCACCATCGATACAATTAGAAAGCTATGGATATTAGGTGGATGAGTTAGGGATCTCCTAATCATTTTACTGTTTTCCTAAGTAATTAATTGTTTCATGATTAAAGCATTATTTTGAATAAAAGTGCAAGAAGAAAATCCCAACGATTTAAAGATGTGTATAAAGGGTAGTTTGAAGGAGGGGAAATATAACATACTAAATATAAATACTTTATATTCTGCTATATACTAAACTCGCTCTCCAGATTTTACTATAATCAACACCTTAAGTTGACGTCTCAGCCCCTAGGGATGAATATTTTTAGTTTAATCTTCAAAAAGATAAAGCTGTCTGTCGGCACAATCATCTGTCTCCAGATTTGAGATTGTTACGCCCAGCAGCCTAATCCGGGTGCCTTCAAGTTTTATTGACTTGCGTATTTCCGAAACCTCTTTATGCAGTGTATCAAAATCGCGGATATAATTCTGAAGTGTTTTACTGCGTGTTATCTGTCTGAAATCTGAAAACTTTATTTTAAGAGTGATCGTTCTTCCTGTTGCGTCAGAATGTTCAAGTCGTTCCATCAGCTCTTTTTCAAGCTTGTATAATTCCGCAATAACTTCAAAATTCGTTACAAGATCTTTTTCATAGGTAAGTTCAGTTCCTACTGATTTTCTTTCCTGATCCGGTTCAACAGAACGTTCGTCTATTCCTCTTACTATATCATAAAAGAAAACTCCTGCTTTCCCAAAGTTTCTNNACTTTTCCGATTCCGTAGAATTTCTCTACAGCCAGCGCTTCGATGAATTTTTCAGCATCTTCAGGCTTGATAAGAAAAAGTCCGTCCGGTTTATTTATGTCAGAAGCAATCTTTGCGAGAAACTTATTCACAGAAATACCAGCAGATGCAGTTAAACCAGTTTTAGCTTTAATTTCATTCCTGATCTTTTTCGCAATAACAGTTGCTGATCCTATATTTTTCTTATCGGCAGTAACATCCAAAAAAGCCTCATCAAGAGACAGTGGTTCTATTAAATCGGTATACTCACTAAAAATCTGCATAATAATTGCAGAAACCTCTGTATACCTTGAGAAATTATGCCTCACAAATATCAGATTTGGACATAAACGTTTTGCAATCACTGAAGGCATCGCCGATCTGACACCAAATTTCCTCGCCTCATAACTCGCTGCAGCAACAACGCTGCGCTCTCCGCTTCCACCTACAGCAACAGGCTTGCCCCTCAGTTCAGGATTATCGAGCTGCTCAACAGA
>PMIL01000109.1 GCA_003157075.1 Bacteroidales bacterium
CTGATTATCCCAGTAATGACGATTTCTTTTTTAATGAAGATTAATACTAAACAAGAGGCTGATTTATATTGATCAGCCTCTTGTTTATTTTTTAAATATATCCAGCCTATTCTTAGGCCTCAGTGTATCGAGCCATTTGAACCCTTCCAGCCTGACGGGATCAGCGGGTAGGGGGGGGTCAATGAAGCCCTCGGGGTTCTCGTATTCATAGATCTCCTTTATTTTACCTTTGTCAACCAGCACTTCAATATTCGCACATTTCGATTGGTTCATTCCAGCAACAGCCTCATTGTCAAGAAGATAATAAAGAGATTCTCCGTTCCCTTTTATATTAATCTTATACAACTCATTATTTTTAAAATAACCTGTAAGCGATCTTCCTTTTATCTGATCGAAGCGTATCGTGTCCACCTGACTGACAATGAATGCATTATTATATAACTCCAAACGATCTGTTTGCCTGTTCTTTGTAAATACCGCCATTGAGTCAGCGGTAAGCTGATTTTCCACCGACCAGATAACAGGACGTCGATAGAGTCTTATTACTGAATCCTGGGATGAATATGAAAGTGAATCACATTTTGACTGAAGATCTTTACCGAAAACACGGCAACCGTGATAAGCTCTCATAAGCCGGTAGCCTTTTGCCGTTTTATCAGGCATCATAATGGAGCTTATAGTATCTGCATGCAGGAACAAACTGTCTGGTTTTGAGATCTGAATGAATACTGCCCTGTTTGTGACTAAAAATCTTTCAGGCTCTTTATAATACCAGGCGTAGTTCCCCTCGATAGCTATTTGATTTATCGTGTCTTCTATAATAACATTCCTGTATCCTTCACCATAACCAGTGCTGTCATTAAAAAAAAGGGAATCTCCGTGAATGATCTGTTTCCTGTTGTTAATAAAGGCATTTCTCCATACCGAGGTAATCTCATTCTGTGTGTCATACCATCCTTTTTCACAATAGAGATAAAGACTATCCCCGTTCAATTCAGTTGGTCCTGTGAAATAAGCAATTTTCTTAACAGTATTGTAATCCATGGTATCGGCAGTCATGACATATTTTGGATTTACAATTTTCACACTATCCTTAAAATGGAACAGATTTTCTGTCATGTAATATACTCCGACTATGCTTGTAAGTGTGTTTTCAGCGTTTGTAATCCTGCCTCTCTGGTTATACCTGGCAATTCTTCGTGCCACATCATAATTGATGGAGTCAGTGTATAGGTGTGTTTCCTTATCTATAAGCACCACATGACCTTTGACGAAAGCTGTTTGCTCTTTGCCGTCATAAAAAAGATAATCACCAAAAAGGTTCAAAGTATCTCCCTGCTGGATATGGACTTTATTGAATGCTGTTACCTGGTTTTTTTCGGGATAGAAATGAGCACTATCGCACCACATCATTACCTCATTATCCTGAATCTGAACGTTTCCGATAAGGTGGTGTATTACCTTTCCAGTCACTGCATCATTTAACATAAGATCTTCGTCCGCATATTTAAGGACTATTTTTTTCCTTTCAGTCTGCTTTTTTGGTGTATCCTGTGATTGTATTGAAGGAATAAGAAACAGGAATATCAAGACATACAGTAATTGTCTGAAAGGAATCTTTCTGATCAGGAAACCAAAGTGTTTTATTTCAGCCATCCGTTTTTCAAAAAGTCGCAACCTTTGAATTCATCACTTATTTTAATATAAGTTATCCCAATTTTGTTCTTTACCCATCTATCAAAAACCTGAGCGCGTTCCTTAACAAGTGCAGCGTCATAAAGGGCTTGGTAATCATCTTTCAGATTTGCAGCATGAGCGGGAAGAACATTATCAAGCTTAACTATCCTGAATACCTCACTGTTATTCTCATCAGTTGTTTTAAACGGATTGGATATTTCACCCACCTTCATATCTCTGATTTTCACATACATCTCAGGATTCAGTTCTTCGAGGGTAAACCAGCTGATTCTCGATGAAGGATTAGAACTCACTAATTTGCCACCGTTTATTCTGCTGTCTTTGTGTGTTGAAAAACGAATTGCTGCATTTTCAAACTTGATACTGTCTTTCCTTATCAGATTTGCAAGACTATCCAGTTTCTGTATTGCCAGCTCAGATTGTTTCGGTTTCACTTTTGGTCTTATAAGTATATGCCGGGTATTTACCATATCACCTTTGCGGTCAATGAGCTGAATAATATGGAAACCGAATTTGGATTCTACTATTTTAGAAACAGTATTTTTAGTAAGACTGAATGCAGCATCTGCATATGGTTTTTCAAGTTCACCTCTTACACGGTATCCGATTTCTCCACCGGTTTTTGCCGATTCTGTATCTTCAGAATACATGATTGCCAGAACATTAAAGCTTTTGCCGGCAAGTATCTGGCTTCTGATATCGAGAAGTTTCTGTCGTGCATCGGCTTTGTTTTCCTCATTGTCGGGAGGATCAATCTGAATAATGCTCAATGCATATTTTGCAGGCACGACCGGGAGGCTGTCCTTTGGAAAAGAATTATAAAACTTTTTTAAAGCATTGGGCGTAATTGTAATATTCTTGGAAATCTTGCTCTGTACCTCGCCAACAACCTGCTGTTCCAGGAGGGTCTTTTTAATATCCCTTCTGATTTCAAGCATACTCTTTTTAAAGTATGTTACCAGGGCTTCTTCACTGCCTGCTGTCCTGATAGCGTCATTCATTCTCATATTCAGATCACCTTCCACTGCATCGTCTGTAACATTTATACTATCTATCCTCGCCTGGTCCATGAATAGTTTTGAGACAAGCATCTCCTGCATAAGGGAACAGGTAAGCTGCTCGACAGGAGTTTTATTTCCATTTCTTCTCATATCTGTGATATTATTTTCAAGATCGGAGAGATAGATTACCTCATTTCCTACAATAGCTGCAATAGACTCAACTAGCGTCTGAGAATTAGCAATAAATACTCCAGGTATAAATAAACAGATAAGTGTAAGGCAAAATTTTAATTTTCTTTTCATCATTATTATATATCAATATATCTTAAAACCATTTTCTTTAAGTGCATCATTATAAATTCCATTTTCAAGCGATTGAATAAATTCAAATCTCCTGGTATTCCAGATAATTCTTTTAATATCATCCCTTACATACTCAAATGGTGCGAGAGAGGATCGCAGCCTGTAATCCCGTATCGAAACAAGATAATCTGATGTGGAATCATTTGTTTCAAAAAATGTATTTCTTTTAAGGAAATTATCTTCATTTTCAATATTCTGGTGTAATTCAACTGACAGCCTGTCCATAGGAACCCATTCTTCATTGAAATCATCAAACTTTTCAGCAAACTGATAACANNCTTATTTTGTTAAGATCAGGTGTCTCAAGCGGTAACTTAATGAACAGGGCCTTAACAATATTTGAACTAAGGACAAAGCTTTTTTCATTTGCAGCATAATAATTTTCAATTTCCGCATCTGTCAAAACAGTATCAAGCTTTTCGAGAATCATTTGTCGCTGATACTGATATATTATAAGATTTGACCTTGTATCCTCCAGTTGTTTAGTTATTTCCTCTTTTAATGCCGGTGTCAGATTCTCTTCTGCTTTCCTCAATAATAATTGTCTCTTCGCCCACTTGTTAATATAATTCTGGAACAGGGCAACAGAATCAGACTCATTTACTCCGTGTTTAATAATCTTTGGTAATTCATCCAGATAAAGAACGACATTTCCAACCTGGGCCAAAGCTACTCTTTTTGTCTGGTTATATCTGTTTTTACAACCTGTTATCAGCAAAACGGACAGCACTATTATTATTGTTCTATTCATTTTGTAACTTCTTCCTCACTTCATCGAGCACCAAATTATCAATCTTAACGTTATATTTTTTATTTAATTGTCCGATCCATTCACTCTCAAGAGACTCCTGGTAACCGGTCATTACTTCTCCTCTTACATCTTCAAATTTCAGAGGCGCTGGCTCTAATACTTTATTTATAAGCAGAACAGATGGAAATCCTTTCCTCATGAACGGATGAGGACCATTGTTCCATTCAATCTTATCTATTTCAGTATCATCGTTTTTAAACCATTTACCTTTCTCTATGAATAATAATGTATCGTTCGGTCTGTTGAATTTCTTAACCAGAAGGTCATCAAAGTCAGCTTTCTGTGAATTTTTAATGAATGCAGAATTTAGTAATTTTTCTCCGTCCGGAGATTTAATCGTGTAAATTTTAGCCTCTATTCCTCTTCTTGGCAGCCAGTTGTCTTTGTGATCCATATAATATTGAAATAATCCTGAAGAGTCATTGCTGACCCTGTTCCAGACTTTTTTTCCGGATATTTCAAAAAGGAGCATTCCATCATGGAACTCATTCATTAAATAACGGAATTCCGGATATTTGTTTTCTAGCATGGAGTTCTCATAACTTTTCAAATGATCAGAAGCTCTGGTTTCGATCAGCCGGTTAATGAATACAGTCGAATCTTTTGTTATAACCATTGATCCTCTTTTTTCAACGTAATCTGCAAACTCGTTGGTTGTAATGTATTGATTTGCAAAAGAATATATATTACCGGCAGGTAAATCAGTCCGATTATAGGCTTTTAATCCCTTAATAATCAGTGTATCGGTATGATTGACAAACCAGGTATAATTATTATGATTTACCTGGAAATTGTACTCTTTTTTTAATTTATCAATGAATGATTTCTCACTTATTGAATTGAGATAAGACTGATTTATTTTGCTTTCCAGGAATGATCTTTTTTCATCAAATGTTCCGGGTGCTTTTTTATCAAGAAGTTTTATTATATGCCATCCATAGACTGTATGAACTGGCATAGTATACGTTCCTGTATCCGTGAGGGCAAAGGCTGCCTCTGAAAAGTCACTTATAATTTCACCGGTTCCAAACCAGTCAAGAGCCCCTCCTTTTTCTGCCGATTCCTTATGATCGGAGAATCTTCTGGCAAGATCAGAGAAAGAAGCTCCTTTTTTCAATAAAATGTAAATGCTGTCAATTGTCTCTTTCGACCTTATTGCCTCTTTCTCATTTGTTCCAGGGGGGACAGCTTTCATTATGTGGGCAACTTTTATCCGGCCTCGTGATGGTCGTCTTTCTGTTACTGTAATAATATGATATCCGTATGGTGTTCTAACAGGCATTGAAATGGCGCCTTTTTTCAGGGAATAAGCAGCATCCTCAAAGGGCATGATCATCTGAAAAACTGAAAAATAGCCAAGGTTTCCTCCATTTATTTTCACTGATTTATCGTCAGATGTACCTCTTGCAACACTTTCGAAAGGTTCTCCCATAATAATTCGTTCCCTGATATCTGCAGCTTTTTGCCATGCTTTCAGAGTATCTTCGGGAGAAGCGTCTCCGGGCAAGGCGATCAGAATATGCCAGGCGTTTATTTCAGTCAAAGATCTCTGAAAGGCTTTCTGAAGAAGTTTTTCCTTTGTCTGGGTATCAGTGAGATAATTCTGTGCAAGCTGATTCCTGTAGCCATTCAGCTCATTCCTGAACGACCTAGTGGTATCGTATCCTTCATTAAGCGCTTCAGCCACCTTTAGCTTAAAAACGGTAAATTGCCTGAGATAGCTATCGACATCCAGGGTTTTGCCAGGCTCTCTGCTTTTATTATACATCCTGATAAATTCACCTGCCTGTATATTTTTCCCATCTACGGTCATAAAAGTTTTGTCATTCAGATCTTGTCCCTGGCAGATTGCCGGGAACAGATATACCAGAATAATAAGAAAAGATTGTCTGATTGTCATCAGGATTTACTGATACAGGTTATTCAAATGATTTTCTGCTGTAATTCGGAGCTTCCCTGGTTATGGAAACATCATGAGGATGACTTTCTAGAATACCTGAATGTGTGATCCTAACAAATTTCCCATCTTTTTTAAGAACAGCTATATTTTTTGCTCCAAGGTAACCCATACCTGCTCTCAGCCCTCCGGTCATCTGATATATCACTTCAGCTAGTGTTCCTTTATATGGTACTCTTGCTTCAATCCCTTCAGGAACCAGTTTCCTGATATCATCTTCTATGTCNNGCAAACAAAGATCCTGCCATGATTGAATCGGCCCCGGCTGCAATTGCTTTGATAATATCGCCGGAATACCTGATTCCTCCATCGGCGATTACAGGAACCCCTGATCCATCTATTGCTTTTGCCACATTGTAAATAGCAGAAAGCTGTGGTATTCCAACACCTGCAACTATCCTTGTTGTGCAAATTGATCCCGGCCCAATCCCTACTTTTACTGCATCGGCTCCTTCATCGACAAGTTTTTTGGCCGCTTCACCTGTACCAATATTACCGGCGATCACATCAATTTCAGGGAAGTTTCTTTTTATTTCTTTCAGGATATTTATTACGCTTTTTGTATGTGCATGTGCTGTATCTATTGCAATTGCATCTACACTTGCATTTATAAGTGCTTCTACCCTTGACAATGTGTCGGCAGCTATTCCTACTGCGCCTGCGACCCTTAGCCTTCCTTTATCATCCTTGCATGAATTGGGCCGGTCCTTCGTTTTTGTAATATCTTTATAAGTAATCAGGCCAATCAGTTTGCCTTCATCATCGATCATCGGAAGTTTTTCAATCTTATGCTTCTGAAGTATCCTTGCTGCAGCTTCCAGATTTGTCTGATGATTTGTAGTAATCAGACTTGTTGTCATTACTTCGGTTATTTTACGGGCTCTGTTGTTTTCAAAGCGAAGGTCCCTGTTGGTGACTATTCCTTTTAAAATACCGTTCTTGTCAATGACCGGGATGCCGCCGATTTTGTATTCACTCATTAAATTCATGGCTTCTGCGACAGTGGCATCGAGATTAATGGTTATCGGATCAAAAATCATTACATTTTCCGCCCTTTTTACCCGTTTTATCTGCGCTGCCTGCTTTTCAATCGACATATTTTTGTGGATCACCCCAATTCCACCCTCTCTTGCAATGGCAATCGCAAGCTCATCTTCAGTAACTGTATCCATTGCTGCAGAAACAACCGGCGTATTGATACGTATGTTTCGCGTGAACATTGAACTAAGATCAACTTCCCTTGGAAGCACCTCAGAATATGCAGGAACAAGAAGAACGTCATCGAACGTCAGTCCTTCGTACAGTATCTTATCTTTTATAAATGACATCAGATGAGATTTTAAGTTTTTGATGGCGCAAATTACGAAAAAAAACAGAACTCGTAAAAAATCTCTCTGTTTTAACTATCATATAACTGAATAAAGATATCCGGAGTATTTTATTAAGACTCTTGATATTGCATAAGATTAAAGGAATTTCATATTTTGCCACATTCATGGCAATGTGTGACTTTGATTTATAAAATTGAATAACAGTTGCTACATTTGTAGTAAGTGCAAGAGGGAATGAATATTGAACAATTCAGGCAGGTTTTAACAAAATACTGGGGATATACTTCCTTCAAACCTTTACAGGAGGAAATCATCAAATCCATAGCAGAAGGGAAAGATACTCTCGGACTTATGCCAACTGGAGGCGGAAAATCAATAACCTTCCAGGTGCCCGCGCTGGCAATGGAAGGTATCTGCCTCGTAATAACTCCCCTGATCGCCCTGATGAAAGATCAGGTAAACCGGCTTAATGAGCTGGAAATAAAATCAATAGCGATACATTCCGGTATGTCAGCCGAAGAGATAGATAATGCTCTTGAGAATAGTATTTTTGGAGACTATAAGTTTCTTTACGTTTCACCCGAGAGAATTTCCACAAGGATATTCCAGGCCAAGGTAACAAGGCTTAATCTCTGCCTGGTAGCAATCGATGAAGCGCATTGCATATCGCAGTGGGGGTATGATTTCAGGCCGTCATACCTGAAAATAGCATCCTTAAGAGAACATATTTCTGATAAAGTTCCATTCCTGGCCCTGACTGCATCAGCTACTCCTCAGGTAATTGATGATATCATGAAGAGACTTGCATTCAGAGGAAAAAATGTTCTCAGAACGAGTTTTGACCGGAAAAATATCTCATACCTTGTCAGGAGGGTCGAAGATAAAGGTACTTATCTTGTGAAGACACTGCAAAAAACACAAGGCAGCGGAATCGTTTATGTGAGAAGCAGGAAAAGATGCAAAGAGGTTGCTGAATTACTGGTAGCTAATGGGATAAGCGCTGATTTCTACCATGCCGGATTAACTGACGAGCTTCGCGACAAGAAGCAATCAGCCTGGACTACAGGTGAGACCAGAGTAATTATTGCCACCAATGCGTTTGGTATGGGTATCGATAAGTCAGAAGTCCGGTTCGTAATTCATTGGGATATACCTGATTCTATAGAAAGCTATTTTCAGGAGAGCGGAAGAGCCGGACGTGATGGAAAGCCATCATTTGCTGTATTGCTATATTCACCTGCTGATAAGACCAGATTGCAGGATACAATCAGAAAGAAATTCCCGGCTATAGATAAGATCAAAGACACCTATGAGGCATTATGCAATTATCTTCAGATTCCTCTTGGTTCCGGGAAAGACAATGTATATGAATTTAATTTATATGACTTTGTATCAAAATTCAGATTACCGGTTATAGAGACATATAATAGCCTTCAGTTTCTTCAGAGAGAGGCATATATGGAGTTCACTGAAGAGATAAATAATCCCTCAAGAGTACATTTTGTAGTCAGTCGTGACGATCTCTACAAATTTCAGGTGGCAAATGAATCATTCGACGGTTTTATAAAACTTCTTCTAAGGTCTTATACCGGCATGTTTACGGAATTTGTTGCTGTTAATGAAGAAACACTTTCACGTAAATCGGCTGCCACAAGGGACACTATATACCATTATCTGGTAAAATTATCGTCATTAAATATAATACGCTATATTCCGGGTAAGAAAACAGCCCTGGTAATATTCACTGAAGAGAGACTGGAAAGGAAAGCATTGCTGATTTCACCCGACAATTATCTTCACGTAAAGGAAAAATATGAGGTCAGGCTTGATAAGATGATCGAATATGCGGATTCAGATGATCATTGCAGGTCTGTCTATCTTCTGAACTATTTTGGAGAAGAATCGGACAGGTGCGGAATATGCGATGTATGCCGGAAAAGGAATGAACTCGAGCTTAGCAAATATGAATTTGATCTTATTCTTGAAGATATAAAAAGTGTTCTTNNAAAATGATTGATCATCCTGAAGACAAAATCATTAAAGTGATCCGCTGGCTGCTTGATCACGATAAAATTATTCAGGATACGTATCATAAACTGTCATGGAGAAACCGATAGCTGATAATGGCCTGATTGGAATCTGAAGGATCAGATTTATATTTGCTTGTATTGAAGAATTGAATATTAATATACATAATTATGAAAAATTCATCGATTCTCTTATTAATGCTTTTTGTTATCCTGGCTTGCAGCGGGAGAACTACCATAAATGATAAAGACTATAAAATGGATCTCAGGTACGCCCCTGTCTGGGGCCAGACTTCAATTTGTCTTCCTGATGAGATGCAGAAAACAATCGTAAATGACAAAGGAACCCTGCTCTATGATTATACCAATGGTAACCCGATAGCTTCCGGACCATTTAACGGCTTCAATATCTCTATGTTTGCAGGATTGGATTCAGTTGGATCTGATGCTTCATCCCAGCGGCTGTTTTCTCCTAAAGTGCCTGTTTTGCTGACAGTATTTAAAAGGGACGGGATACATTATTCTACCGATATTTTTACTGTAGCACCTGCACTAAAACTTTCCGCCGGAGACAGTTGTGAGGTATCAAAAGGATATTTTGGATTTCCTCATAATGACATTATACTATTCAATATTAAGAACACATCAGGGAAGGATACATCGGTTAATCCTGTTTTTTTTGTTAAGTCAGTTTATCCGGTTCAGATAAGCAAGGAAAAAAAAGCATTATCGATTGATAGAAGAATTACAATCTCTCTTCCCGATGGAGTAGCTTCCATTTCTGACAAATCACAAGGATCATACAGTTCCTTCATCGTGAAATTCAATAAGGTATTATTAAAGTCAGGTGCTGTAAATACAATGGCTTTTGACGTAAATATTGGAAGTAAGGCAGTACAGCTAGCCTCTTCAGTAAATGAAGCTGTCGATTTTAGAACAAAAGCTATTGCCTGGTGGAATTCTTATAAATTTCCATATGATAATATAATTGTTCCTGACAGCAATGTACAAAAGCTTGTCTGGTCATGCATACGTAATATCTATCAGGCACGCGAAATTAAAAAAGGATTGCCTGCATTTCAGGTAGGACCGACATGTTATCGCGGCTTATGGATTATTGACGGTTCTTTCCTGCTTGAATCCATGACTTTTCTGGGTCAGGTTGAGGATGTGAGAAATGGGATTGAGTATATGTTGGGTTTTCAGCATAAAAACGGTTCAGTTTTACTTATGGACAGCCACTGGAAAGAGACGGGGATCGTATTGTGGGTAATAAAACGCCATGCCCAGTTGACAGGAGATAAGAAATGGCTGGAATCGAAATGGGACAATGTTACAAGGGCTGTTGGTTATATCGATAGCATGCGTATAAGTACAATGAAAGATAAAAATGCACCAAATTATGGACTCATCCCCGCAGGTTTCAGTGATGGAGGCTTGAGCAGTAAAACATATGAATTTACGAATGTTTACTGGACACTGAATGGCCTTAAATCTGCCGTCGATATTGCTATCATGCTCAAAAGGGAAAATGAAGCTAAAATATGGAAAGAAAAATATGATTCAATGTTTGCTGACTATCAGGTTGCTGCTAAACGAAGTCTGAAAACCGATTCCTGTGGCAATAAGGCGGTGCCGATTTATATTGTCGACAGTTGCCAGATTCAGCGCGGACAATGGGCTTTCTGTCATGCCATATTTCCGGGGAAAATATTTAGCAATGATGATCCGCTTATGATAGGAACTATGAATATGCTTAAATGTAATGAGTGCGAAGGATTGGTATATGAAACAGGCTGGCAGAATAAAGGCATCTGGAATTACTTCGGATCGTTTTATGCTCATGCCTGGCTATGGCTTGGTGATGGACAGAAAGCTGCAAAAATCATGTATGCGATGGCAAATCATGCCTCTCCGACACTGGTATGGCGGGAGGAACAGCCTGTAAAATCTTTGAATTCCAGGGAAATAACGGGAGATATGCCTCACAACTGGGCGAGTGCTGAGTTCATAAGGATGATGCGCAATTTCATCGTACTGGAAAGGGGAGAAGAGCTGCATTTATTCGAAGGGGTGCCTCCGACATGGACAAAACCGGGGATGAAAACTGCATTAAAGGGTATCTATACCGAATTTGGGATACTTGACGTTGATCTTACAGTTTCCATGGATGGTAAGAAAGCCGTAGTAAATTTAAATCTTGATAGTACTAACCATAAACCACCTTCTTCAGTTGTGCTACATCTGGATGCATTAAAAGGAACCGGAAAGAAAATAATCCGTAAACCCGAATTCCCGATTACTGAGACCATTGCATTATAATTCAGAACCTCTTAAAGCATGAAGTTTTATCGATTTTCTTTGAAAATGCAGTTTTACTTAGGGATCACATTCTTTTGAATATAATCATTTATTTTAGATGGAGCGGGGCCTATATAATGAAAGGCTTCCGCCCAGCCTAATCCATACTTTTCTCCTAGTTTTTTATCATTATCCAGTACAAATTCTTTTATGTAATTAACATCAGCAGTATGGTCATCCTCACCAAGCAGTGGTAGCTTTTTACCATCTTCGGCCAACTTTTTCCTGAGATCGGACCCATTATCACCACCGGGCCCCTGTGTTTTACAAACAATATTACACTCAACTTTAGTATCGATGAAATCGCTGATATCCACTATTCTGTTTACAATCTGTGGGCCCCTAGCAAAATAATACATCTCTGTAACGGTATGTGGCTCGACAACCTCAAGCTGTTCGGGATAGTCGCTGCTCATACCTGCCATCCAGCGCGCTGCTTCAACGGCTTTTGCTGTAATATAATGATCCGGATTTTCTTCATATTGTCCATAGGGATCATAGCAGATCAGTGTATCTACTTTTAGTAATCTGAAAAGAAAAATAAACCGGCCTTTAATCTCCTGGATATTATATTCATCCAAACGGTGATTACGATAGTTCAGATCATATGTTTTTTTTAGTCCTAACACTCTTGCAACTTCTGCATTATCCTTTTCGTTATTGAAGAACCGTTCACCGTTTGTTGCGCCAGTTCCTGCAGCTTCATCGTTCGAGGTCCTTATAAGATATCCGGTATATCCCTCGTAGATAAGCTTTGCAACTGTACCTGAAGCATAAATTGGTATGTCATCGCAATGAGGCTGTATAACGGCCAGGACTTTACCCGCAAAAGGTTTGCCCCGACTCACTTTTTCAATGACCACTTCATTCCGAACATCCTCAAAATCTGTATGTTTCCCATTTTTAATATGTGAAAAACCCAGTGCACCATAAGAAGCAGGAATAATTGCACCAAGAGCAATATTTTTTGAAATAAAGCTTCGTCGTTTCATAATAATTAAAAGTTTGAGTTTATGTTCTTATTTCATATACTCATTAATTAATTTGTATCTGGAATATCTGTCAGAAATTTGGTATATGCCTGAAGGTACTGCTGAGGAGTAGTTCTACCCTCCTGTATGTGCGAAACATTTGAATGTATACAGAGGTACACAAAATTATATAGAATGTTAACAATTTCCGGATTGGGTTTTAGTTTATTATTCTCACCAGCAATGAACGCTCCGCGTTTTCCGGTCTTCTCAGCTCTTGCAATTTCGAGCATAGCATAATATACAGGCAGACGAGCCTTTCTGACATGTTCCAATATCTCGGGTGACTCTGTTACTGCTTTCTCTGCGCGATCAAAAATTTTATTATAAGTAGTAATGAGTGAATCGGAAAGGAAGGTTTCTTTTTCTTCGACGGGGGTGCCGTAAATAATCAATTTTTCTCCCGATTTAGACATTCTATCATGTAAAAGATCTATATACTCCCTGATCATTTTCGAAGCATCACCATAATACCCTGATAAAAAGTCATCCATCACCTTATTGACATCTGCATTTACGTTCCAGAGTAAATTAGCCAGGAGGTATGCCTTAAGCTCATGAAATTCACCTCCTGTATCGGGATTCCCTTCTTCGAAAATCATTGTTACTCCTTTATCATGCAGATATTTAAGATTGGGTTGCAGGGTTTGAAAATTAGGGAAAGGAGAAATGAGGTTCCGGTATTGAACTACATAATCCCATATAATAATATTGTTGGTCAAACGGGCCCATCCATCCAGATCCTCACAGAAGGACCTGTCGCCCATCTCAATCGGAACATTTCTTGGACTTTCAATATTACATAACATAATATTCACATTTTTCCCGGGTAAAAGATCCTTTGGAGGTACCCGGGTATATTGGTAGGCAAGTGTGGATATGATCTTATCAGGAAATCTCTCAGCTACTTTGTTAACGAATGTCAGGAAAGATCCACTACCGATAGGAGAGTACATGTCATCGCCATGTGTTCCATACATTTTGCTGCCGGGGGCAAAAGAAGAGTATTTTTCATTTAATTCGGTACATTTTGGACAGCGGCAATAGTTTACGTTATCATTTTGACTTACAGACCAGTATACTGCTGTTGGATTTTGCTCTATCCTTTTTTGCAGGCTTTTACAAACAATTTCTAACACATCCGGATTGCTTAAACATAGTTGGGCCTCAGGTTGCCACGACGCATCAATTCCTGAATGACGTTTTCCATCATAATAACTGAAATATTCAGGATGAGATTCACCATATTCCTTTGCACTTAGCAACTCATCTGAGGTATGAACAAAATCGCCCCATTCATTTCCACTGTCGGGTTTCCCAAAACAGTTATCAAGTTTATGCCAGACCAAATATTCCGGATCGTTTATTACATCAGGGTAAAAATCATCGCGGTACTTAAAAGAAGGCAATTGCATGTCATCGATTGGATTCAGAATGATCGTTTTCTGTTTTGGGACATAAGTAACTGCTGAAGAATACTTCCTGCATCCCAGATACTTCTCAAGGAAAGTGTAAACACCATATAACACTCCTTTACCGGTTCCTCCTGCAATCACAAGTTTTTTACCGGTGTTTCG
>PMIL01000369.1 GCA_003157075.1 Bacteroidales bacterium
TGAATCGACGCTGCTTCCTTCCCCCCAAAAAAACAAAAACCTGTCAATCCCGAACGAATCCACCCTCCATACTTTTCGTAAGCTATGGGCTTAAGGTGGATGAGTGAGGGATCTCTATGGTTAAAGATGTGTATAAAGATTAGATGAACCACGAAGTGGTTCCATAATATTCAATTTATCAAATATTACCATTTCCACTTAAAATGAAAACGAAAAAAAGTGTACTTTTAGTTTTTTATTCACTATAAAATGCCATTGATACTATAAATGAAGAAAAGTGTTTTAAAAATTGCCATTTTCAAGGAGAACCTGAAGATTTCATTCCGTGCGATCAGATCAAACAAGCTCAGGGCTATTCTTACAATTTGCATTATAGCTGTTGGAATTATGGCATTAGTGGGGATACTTACTGCTATTGATGCAATAAAGTCATCCCTGACAAATCAGTTTACCATGATGGGTGCAAACTCCTTCACCATTACTTCACGTGGGATGAATATACAGGTTGGCAACGACAGGAGCAGGACCAAAAATTTTTCCAGAATATCCTTCAGGGAGGCTGAGGAATTTAAAAGCCGGTTTAAAGAGGCAGCTTTTGTTTCAATATCTTTCAATGCATCAGGTTTATCTACAGTCAAATACGGGTCGGAAAAAACGAACCCTAATGTAAATCTGATGGGGGTGGATGAAAACCAGCTTGCGGTTGCAGGTTATGAGATCGAGACAGGAAGAAATTTCACTGCTGATGAAATTCAGGAGATACGGCATAACGTAATCATAGGGTCAGACGTTGTTAAGGATCTTTTTCCATCGGGTATTGACCCTTTGGGAAAAGAGATTACTGTTGCAGGCATGAAACTTAATGTTTCCGGAGTTCTTAAAACCAAGGGGTCAGGTTTTGGGAACCCTGACCGTATTTGCTTTATGCCCATTACAACAGCCCGTCAGTACTTTTCACGGCCTAATATGACATTTAATATCACAATTATGCCTATAAAGGCCGTAGACCTTGATGTTATGACAGGTGAGGCAGAGGCAGTTTTCAGAATTGTGCGCAATCTTAATCCTAAAGACGAATCGGATTTTAATATTTCAAAAAGCGACAACATTGTCAATATGCTTCTCAAGAACATCAGGTATGTTACACTTGCTGCCACCATCATAGGGATTGTTACATTATTCGGCGCCGCAGTGGGTCTGATGAATATAATGCTGGTTTCAGTTACAGAACGAACACGTGAAATTGGAGTAAGAAAGGCAATAGGAGCAAAAACTCAGACTATCAAGTATCAATTTCTTTTTGAATCAATAATGATTGGTCAGCTGGGTGGCATCTTTGGAATTATTCTGGGAATACTTATAGGAAACGGTGTCTCCTCAATGTTGAAGTCAAGTTTTATTATTCCATGGCTTTGGGTATTTACCGGAATATTTGTTTGCTTTATTGTTGGTGTTGTTTCAGGATATGCACCGGCGGTAAAAGCGGCTAACATAGATCCTATTGAGGCTTTAAGATATGAATAAAATATCAGAACATGGAAAAATTTGTAATTCAGGAAGAGTTAAAAAACTGTCCGGGTATTGCTTACTATCCCGAAACTAACAGGCTGGAACTGGTTGGCCGGTCGATCCCGGAAAATCCGGAGCTCATATTCCGGAAGCTGGATGAATGGATCACCCTGCATTTTGATAAGAGCATGGGACTTGATGTAAACATTCAGCTTGAATATATCAACAGCGGCTCTTCCAAATATCTTTATGAAATACTTAAAAGATTAACAGGATACGGACGATCGGGAAAGCTTGTTAAAATGAAATGGCTTTATGAAGAAGATGACGAAGGAATGCTTGAACTTGGGGAACATTACAGGGATACGGCCGGCATCCCGCTGGAAATTAATATGATTGTATAAAACATAAAGGGACGTTGCATGCAACGTCCCTTTTCTTATTCTTATTCTTCTTCTTATTATTTCACAGTATTCATGTGAGCAATCAGGTCGAGAAGTTTACAGGAGTAAGCCCACTCATTATCATACCAGGCAACTATCTTAACAAAATTATCATTAAGAGAAATACCAGCTCCGGCATCAAAGATTGATGTACGTGAATCACCGATAAAGTCGCTGGAAACAACAGCATCTTCGGTATAGCCGAGAATTCCTTTCAGCGGGCCATCGGCAGCAGCCTTCATAGCTTTCTTGATATCATCGTAGCTGGCAGCTTTTTCAAGACGGCAGGTAAGGTCAACTACAGATACATTAAGTGTAGGAACCCTGAAAGACATACCGGTAAGTTTTCCTTTAAGTTCCGGGATAACTTTCGTTACAGCTTTAGCTGCTCCTGTTGAAGATGGAATTATGTTGCCTGCAGCAGCACGTCCGCCTCTCCAATCTTTTTTCGAAGGACCATCGACGGTTTTCTGCGTTGCAGTTGTTGAATGAACAGTTGTCATAAGACCTTCAACAATACCAAAACTGTCGTGGAGTACCTTAGTAACAGGTGCAAGACAGTTTGTTGTGCAGGATGCATTCGATACAAACTGCATATCTGATTTGTACTTGGTATGGTTAACACCCATAACAAACATTGGGGTATCATCTTTTGAAGGAGCTGACATTACAACATGTTTTGCACCTGCTGTAATATGACCCATTGCACTTTCTTTTGTTAGAAAAAGGCCAGTGGATTCAATTACATATTCAGCGCCAACCTCATTCCATTTCAGAGTTGAAGGATCTTTTTCGGATGTAATGCGGATACTCTGTCCGTTTACAATAAGTTTGCCGTCTTTAACCTCAATTTTCCCGTCGAATGTGCCGTGAACGGTGTCGTAGTGAAGCATATAAGCAATATAATCCACTTCGAGGAGATCGTTGATTCCGACAACTTCTATATCGTTTCTTTTCATAGCAGCCCTGAAGGCCAGTCGGCCGATCCTGCCAAAACCGTTGATACCTACTTTAATCTTTGACATATCTGTTTCATTAATTAGTTAATAANNAGGATCAAGAGGGTCTAATATTATTCCGAACCTGTAGCTCACAAAGAGTGAAAAAAACAGTGCTTTATTATCTGAACCGGCCATTATAGGTATCTTCGTTGGAAAAGCGTTAACCTGACCTCCCAGTTCGATCGCATGAATGATTTTATCCTGTTTGCTGTACTCAAAATTGAACCCGAATTTTGCATATAACCCGGGCATTACTTTTGTTTCATCCAGTCCCTTAGTAAATGANNGCCCTGCTAAAAATATCCTGTGGAATAGCTATTGAAGTGTCAAATTTCTCAATCCTGATTTCATATGTATTAGGACTAAGTGGATATATTACTTTGTAATAAATGGGTTTGTAGATTGCCAGTACCGGTCCGGCCGAAAAGAAATATCTNNGCTCTGAGATAAAATGTTGAATTTAACTTGCCAAATATAAATGAACTGCCCTGATTAGTTGGGCTGGACTGTTTATATTCTTTGGCAGCTTTCAGTGTCCCGGCATCAAACTCCAGTAAAGTCTTATTGCGGAAATCTATTCTTTTGGCTTCTCGATAGCTTATGCCGATTCCATCGGTATTAAGAAGTATACCAAATGATTTTTCATTCCGGAAAAAAACTTTCTGTTCCTTATTCAGTTCACCCTGTCCGTACAGCGAGATTGTACCTAATGAAATTAGAACCGCTACTATAAGCAGCTTTCTCATTTTGCGCTAACTTATAAGGTTGGAATAATCAAAAGAGAAACGCAGAATTCAGACATTCTTGCCTGTCTGCACAGTATGGGCCCTGGAATGTCCCTTCGAGTAAGCAGGACAGTCCTTCTTATTGCATGAACTGACA
>PMIL01000370.1 GCA_003157075.1 Bacteroidales bacterium
ATAATATGATAGAAATATCCATCGAGTATAAGAACTCTTTATGACCTTAGTGCAAGAACTTTGGTTGCTTTGCCGTTAATTGACTTTATTACAACTTATAAGATTTATTCTAAAGAATAAAAATAAGTCAATCGAAATCATTATTTTGTTTGTTTAAAAACAATAAATTTTCAAATCAGATTCATATGACAAATAAATTCCTGAAAGAGATTCTCGGGCAGCCACAGGCTCTAGAAGATACCTTAAATTATTATCTCTACGGAGAGGGACAGCCTGAACTTGAAAAGGTCTCCTCGATATGGAACCAGGGAAAATTCAATAAGGTTATTTTTACGGGGATGGGCTCTTCGTATTTTGCGCCCTATACTGCTTCTTGCATTTTAAGTCAGCACGGCATTGCTTCTTATAATCTCAATGCCGGGGAATTTCTCCATTATCACCTCCCCGTTTTGAGAGAAAATGCTTTGGTTGTATGCATATCGCAGTCCGGCGAAAGCTACGAAGTGGTAAAAATTCTGGAAAAAATTTCAAATGGAAAAACTATTATCGGAATAACAAATGAGGAGAAGAGCACTCTAGCCCAAAAATCCACAATAACCCTTCTAAGCAGAGCCGGCAGGGAAGAAATGACCTCTTCAAAAACTTATGTTTCTACACTTCTGGTATTATCGGTTTTTACAACCCTTCTGACTAAAAAATGGAAGTCCGTTGCTATGCCTGACTTTGATTCTGCAATAGAGGCAGTTGGTAAACTTTTAACTGAGAATGAGAAGTGGCTGAGCGCGGCAATGAATTTTCTGGGACATCCCTCATTCATTCAGATAATTGGAAGAGGGCCGTCCTATTCATCCGTTCTTCAGGGGGCATTGATGTTCATGGAAGCTGCCGGAAATCCCGCTGCAGGCATATTTGGTGGCGAATTCAGGCATGGCCCCATGGAAATGATAAAGACTGGCTTCAGGGCAATCATTCTTGCCCCAACTGGCGCGACCTTTGACCAGGGGATAAAACTCGCCGAAGATATCACACTACTTGGCGGGAAAGTTTTATTAATTACAAATAGCGATATTATATTCAATAATCCGGANNGGGAAGCAGCCCGGTAATTTTTTTGCAGGGGCAAAAGTAACAACAACAGAGTGATGACTGAGACTTATTTAACCGCAGAGAACCACAGAGGTCTAAACTTATTTTACATTTAGTACAGAAGGCAAAATATAATCCGTCATCATTTTATCTTCCTGTGAGTGTGCATAAGATGCACCGTAGGCTGTGGCTGTAATTACAATTACCAGTGGCTGATCTGGAAAAACATAAATTTTGTTACCGCCATTTCCCGCACAATAGAAGGTTTCGTAAGCTTTATCCTTCACTATATACTTTTTATTCCAGAAAAGGTAACCGTAAAATTCATCCTTTCTTCCGGGGATAGATTTATATTTTGTGAATGTCTTCTCAACCCAATCTTTTGGGATTATTTGTTTTCCATTCCACACACCCCTGTTTTTATAAAGTTGCCCGTATTTTGCAAAGTCAAGCGAATTCATCCTGATTCCGCCTGCCGTATTAGGCACATTCTGAGGAGTATATTCCCATTTATACTTTGAAATACCTAAAGGACTAAAGAGCTTCTGGTCGGCATATTTCTCGAGTCCTCCCGGCACTGATTTATTCAGAATATCCCCCAGAAGCACTGCTCCTGCTGTGAAATAATGCCATTCATCCCTTCGTCTGATGATGTTAAGAGGTAAATTTAAAGTAAATCTTACCCAATCAGAGGTGGGATACATATTCTCTTCATTCCCCGGTGAATTACTATCATCATCATTGCCATCAAAAACAGAACTCATGGTAAGAAGGTCTTTAATTGAAATATCTTCTTTCAACGAGGAGTAATTATCATATGATTTAATATCATAGAACTCTTTCAGTGTCTGATCTTCATTTTTAAAATATCCTTCGTTTTCAGCAATACCCAGGACAGTTGAGGCGAATGATTTCCCTACAGAACGCGGATCATGCAGTGAATCCCTGGTTTCACCGTTAAAATATTCTTCTATCAGAAGCCTGCCTTTTTTTATAACGATCACGCTGCTGATGTTTTTAAAAACACCTTCATCAATATTTCCCTTCAGGTTCTTCATCATATCCTTATCATATTTTTCTGACGAAACCACGAAACCATCATATGCTTTCGGATCATTTAACTGGATTTTATCCGGATCGATTACCGGTTTCCTTTTAACCTGCAATGCGAGTGTTCCTGAAGCAATAAGATCTCCGACTTTCAAACCGGTATTTGATTGAAGATAGGGTCTGATTTCCATTTTCAGCAGATGCCTGCCATCAGTTAGTGCACTGTCTCCACCATTATTCATAAACCTGTTCCAGAATGAGAGGCTCCACAAACTACCCAGCTTGTGATTGTCAATCAGAGGTTTACTTATGATTGTAGCCGAATCCTGTATTTTTGCATAAGGTGCTCCGGGCATAAGATTGCTTTCATAAATAAGCCTGCTGTCAACAAACAGGGAGAACTGATAGTTACCGGCTTTAACAAGTTCTGCGGCATTTAATCCGGGTTCCAGAAAATGCAGATAGTTTGTTATTGAATTCCCCATAAAAACAGTGATGAAAAGGTCACTTTTATTGGTAAGCTCATATGTACTTAAAAAGTCTTTCTCCCTAATATCTGAAGCAGGAATTGATTTTGAAGTAAATATTATTTTGCCGACGTGAGTCTGGTGGATCGGGTAAGTTATTCCCTGAGTTTTAACGATGTCTTTTTGCTGGGCATTCATACAAAGGGAGCTTATTAGAATGAATATAATTACAAATATCGGTATCTTCATTTATAAGATATTTAGTTATGTTTCTCCTGCAAAATGATGAAGGTTGAACTTGTTGACCGCACTATTCTGGCTAATAGCTGCATTCCCTTGCTTCTTCCGCAAACGCCCTTATAAGCTTCAGATCTGCTTCAAAAAAATGGTCCGATGGAGAGAGAATGAATCCACCATTATTACCGGCAGCCTCAAAACATCTGCGGACTTCTTTTCTCGTATCAGCTTCGGAACACCCTGTGAAAAAATGAAACTGATCGAATCCTCCGATCATGCAGACTTTATCGCCGATGCGTGCTTTTGCTTCCATTAGATTTGTATCTCCACCCATAGCCGGAGGAGAGAAAGTTTCCATTGCGTCAGGCTTCATCGAGGCAATATCTTCAAGAATAGGCATCATTCCGCCACAGGTATGATATGAAATTTTCTGTCCTGCTTTGTGTGCAGCTTCAATCAGAGGAGCATCATATGGGGCGACAAAAGTATTAAAAATATCAGGAGAGATAACGGTCGTAGAAGCATCACCACCCCCAAGTTCAAGGATGTCATATTTAGCCCCTTTGAGTGATTCGACAAAGATCATTTTTCTCTCCTGCAACAGACTTAGGAAAGTATGTACCCATTGAGGATCCATAAAGGTCTCCATAATCAGATTCTCAATCCCAAACATGCAGGAAGCATCCTGCCAGCAGCCGGGTTGCCCAAAACCGTCAAAACAGGGAATATGTCCACGAAGTAGACCCCTATCACCAAATTCTTTTGCTGATTTATTAATCGCATTTACATCGCATTTCGGTGCAGGCATGTATTTTGCCAGAATATCGATGTCAGACTTTTCTTTTATAACATGTTCTGTAAGCCAGGTAGTGTGTTCGTCTGACTGAAGAACCATCGACAGCGTTTTTACAGGTGTAATTATATTTAATCTTTTGGTTGGATAAGCCTTTCCGTGAATCTCTCCGGAAGAAAATCTCCAGCTGTCAGTGCAAATTCTGCGGGCTTCCAGAAATCCGATCTCGGTATGTGTGGGATCAAAATACTCACCTTTGTTTGTGTCACAGGTGTGAGCAATAGTCCACCTGACAGGATCTAAACCGAAAAATTCAAAAAAATCCTGATCTGATATTCCATTCATATAATTTTTAAGGAAAGAGGGCATCAGATGATGAGTTGTAACCGGAAGCCGGTCGGTCTTCTTCCTTTCCAGCGCATTCAGAAGTCTTTGCTTGGAGTTCATTTTTGAATTTATTTATAAAGTATTGCTCCTTTTCTGCCCCTTAGGAAGAACATTAATCAAACTCTGCTCATCTGGGTAAGTAAGGGGAATTAAGTTAATATCTTATTCCAGAAAGATATCAAAATTACGCGATTTTAGGAAGTGAGCAAAAATAAAAGGTTGCCCCGTATTGAGCAACCTTGATACGTATATTGAGTTTTCAATAGATTGATATTTATCATCCGAATTATTCCAGCTACTCTCTGATCTCCCGGACAATTACTATTTAATTTAAATTCATTCTAAATAGTAAACAGTTTCAGATAAAAAGTGTTCGCCCATATGAAAAAAAAAAAATTTCTAACTCAGTCTTACGGTTAGTTTTTCTAGCTTTGGTAAAGAAATAGCATAGATACAAAACTACATTCCATGAAAAAAACCATCTTTCTGGCATTTGCTTTAAGCATAATAGGTTCATTTGCATATCCGACTGACTTGCCTCAGGGAAAACTTCCTTCTCCCTTTGCGATTATTCCTCAACCTCAGAGTGTCACACTGCTCGATGGACCAGGACTTGTATCCGGCTCGCTGCATCATTTAGTTATAAAAGGAGATATCGTTCGCCCCGAGATGGGAGATATTCTTTCGCAACTGACAAACGAAGAATCAGCAAAAAATGGAACCCTTTCCCTCATACTTGATACAGGATTAATATCTGTGACTAATGAAGAAGGATATATCCTGACTATTATGAAAGACGGAGCAGAAATCATATCAAAAGGAGAAGCAGGATTATTTTACGGATGCCAGACACTTGAGCAGCTTCTCGAAGACGCCAGGGATTTCAATGTACCAGTCCCATCATGTAAAATTGCCGATTATCCGGTACTCTCTTACAGAGCAGTTCATTTTGATCTCAAGCATCACCTCGACCACATGAACTATTATTATGAGAGTATCAACAGGCTGGCTCGTTATAAGATAAATGCCGTGGTTATTGAATTTGAAGATAAGCTGCGTTATCGCCGGCAGCCTCTTGTCGGTGCCCCGCAATCAATCAGCATAGATGAAATGGCAGCATTAACCCGGTACGCGCGTAAAAGGCATATTGAAATCACGCCACTCGTCCAGGGATTGGGTCATGCCACTTTTATTCTTAAGCATCAGGAGTACGCCGGGTTACGTGAATTGCCATGGAACACCTGGGCATTTTGTCCGTTGAATGAAGGCACATATCAGGTTTTGTTTGACATGTACCGTGATGCCATAGATGCAACTCCTGGTTCTAAATATCTTCATATTGGAGGTGATGAAATTGGTAATATAGGTTTGTGTACACGGTGTAAACCAATGGCGGATAAGGAAGGAATGCTAAGCCTAAGTCTTTACTGGCTTAAACGGGTATGTGAGTTCGCTCACGATAATGGAAGGATTCCTATTTTCTGGGATGATATGCCTCTGAAACATGGCGGAGTATATGAAAGTACATGGAGCGATGAAGTTTCTGATTCTGCAGCAACAAAGGCATGGGAGGAGGGTATACCAAAACTCGATAACCTGTTATCTGATTTTCCCAAAAACTGTGTTTATATGCGCTGGAATTACTCTATGGCCAGACAGCCTGGCAATCTCCGTGCCCTTGATTGGTATAAAAGTCACGGTCTGAAAGCTATGGTAGCTACTGCAACAAATTCTGAGGGAGGTATGTTGTTCCAGGGGGATGAAAGGGACAAAGGTATGAGTTCTTCCGGAATCATTTCTATCAGAAGCTTTCTGCAGCTGGCTGCAGAAAAAGGTATTCCGGGAATGCTATGCACCGCCTGGGATGATAAATCTCCTCATATGGAAAATTACTGGCGTGGATTTATTGCAGCAGCAGAGTACAGTTGGTCACCTGAAGGACGATCTCTTAAAGAATTTGATAACGCATGGCTGCAGAGAGAATTCGGCGTTTCTATTCCGGATTATTTATCGTTTAACAATGAGCTTAGAAGTGGGACTGTTTTGTTCTATGATGCTCTGTTCAGGCATGGAAACCTTATGGATGAAGGGAACACCTTACAGAGTCTTCAGCAGGTAGAACACTGGCTGCCTCCGGTAGCAGGAAGAGAAAAAATACAATTTGATTATTCATCCAAGCTGATTGAGTTGCCAGACCGGAATTCTCCTGGTGTCTGGAGTAAAAAATATGAAAAACTGATCAGCAGGGCACTGATTGAGAAGAACAATTTTAAATCACTTTCAGGGAGGCTGGAAGACCTGGGTAATAAAGCGAAAAGAAACAGGTATTACTGGAGGCTTTCATTATCACTATACAGGCTTCAGAGTACAATCCCTGATTTATTGCTTGCCCTTCAAGAGTGTGATGGTAATGAAAGAGGTCTGCAAAGAAAAGGCTTTACTGATTTAAAAATTGCAATGGATGAATTTCAGGAGAGCTGGAAGAAGGTAGAAACCGTTTATGGAGAAACTCGTTTTATTTCTTATCCTCCGGATTATATCCCCGATCGGTATTTCCATCTGGCAAGCCAGAAAGAAGATCTCACCTGGATGATACAGCCTGAAGAACTGTTTCTTGATATGATTCAAAAATGGCTTAAGTAGTTTGATTGTTCTTAACAAAATGGTATTTGAGGAGATTCTCATTCTGCCTTTTAATCCCTGCACGACTAAAGGGAGTTCAATAAAGCCCCCTTTAGGGGGTTTGGGGGTAAAAAAGGGAGAGGATTTATAAATACACATTTATTTGTTAATTCTCATTTTTGGATAGTATTAAAGAATTTTCTAAATTTATACCTGTCTGCGAATAAGGTATTTTTTATGACTTTAAATTTAGAATTTTCCGGAAAGTCTTTGGTTAAAATGTTGGATTAAGTATTAAAACCTTAAACATCATGTGTAAGAACCACTTCACCCCAATTCATTGCATCATTCCGCCATATATGCTTAAGAAACTGATGGAATCAGGCAATAAAAAAATTGCTGATCTTGCTATGAATACCGACTTCAGAAGCTATCGCTTCCGAAATGACAGAATCTATTTTCAGAATGCCAGTCTCAGGGAGAAAACCCTTTTTGGAATGATCACAAAAAAGGCAGGTAAGGAGGCAATGCAAATGGAGGTTTACGACTGTAAACAGAAAACTGACCTGGCTGGTGCCACATTACTGTGGGATACTAAGAATAATCAGAAAATTACATCCCTGGCAGGGAAAAATGTTATAAAAGGCGGTAAAGCCTCCTGGGATTTCTACTGGCAGCTATTCAGCAGAAATTCAATTGACAATAAGGGACTTCTTATAAAACAGTATGTTCATTATGACAAAGGGATGGATAATGCGTATTGGGATGGAAGACGAATGGTCTATGGCGATGGAGACGGANNATGGAAAATGAGGCCAATCTTAACTATGAAAAGCAGGCCGGCGCATTGAATGAATCATTTTCAGATGTGTTTGGAATCATGATAAAGCAAAGGGCTAACAATCAGGATGTTAAGAAGTCAAACTGGCTGATTGGCGAGAAAGTTATGATAGGTCCCAAATATGCTTTGCGAAGCATGAAAGCGCCAGGCACAGCATATTTAAATCATCCTGATCTGGGAGATGATCCGCAGCCTGCGACCATGGATAAGTACCAGAACCTGACTGACACATCTGCTGGCGATTGGGGGGGAGTCCATATTAATTCGGGAATTCCTAATTTTGCATTTTATGTTTCTGCATTCAATATGGGAGGTTATTCATGGGATAAAGCCGGTCGTATCTGGTATGCTGTGATGACTGATACCAACCTGGCTCAGGATGCAAAATTTGCCGACATAAAAAACCTCACCATCGTTCACGCCGGGAAAATGTTTGGCGTTAACAGTCCCGAGGAAAAAGCTGTGAAACAGGGTTGGGATGAAGCAAAAGTATAGAAGGAACAATGAAAATAAAACTTATTCGTACCGGAGGATTTATTCCGGTGACTAAAGTGGCTGAAACCGACATTAACCTTTCCAACAGGGAACTGCTATCACTTCTTGAGGTTATCCGAACCGATCCTGCCGCGTATAAAGTCAAAGATGGCCATTGTTATGAACTTAAAGTAGGAGAGAGCAGTACCCCAGTTGACCTTGATAAAGTCCCGGAAAAATTTAATTCACTTTTCACAAAATTGAAAAGTGAAATGAAAATAATAAAATAGTAAAAAGCTGAAGAAAAGCAAAGATCCGCTCAATAACAATAATTAAGCTGATCTCGCAAAACCGAAGTAAGGCTTCAATAAGTATTGTCATTTAAACAACTGGCTTTCCAGCTCCAATATTTTTGCTTCTTTCAATAGACTGAAGTGCAAGATAGTTGTCTCCGAATTTTGTAAGATTTTCCATCTCCTTATCGTATTGATCATAATGACGCTCTTCATCATCAACTAACAGCTCAAATATTTTCTTAGTGGCAGAATCGGCATTTTTTGAGCACTCATTTGCCCATTCGTTGTAATCTCTGACGCTTCCTGTTTCCATCCCTGCTGCCATTTCCAGCATCTTTTTAACATCATGTATTTTCTTTACTTCTGCCGAGGCTTTCATCTCAACTTCGCCTTTCAGAAAAAGGACACGTTCGGCCAGTTTTTCGACATGCATCATTTCTTCAATGGCGGTTCGCCTGAAAAGATTCGACAATAAGTCATAACCCAGATCGTCGCAATGGAAATGAAAATACATGTACTGGTGAACAGCACTTAACTCATCGGCTATTGCCTTGTTTAATAATTCAATACTTTTTTCTTTCATGTTTATTTATGATTTATTGTTAAAATTTAATCCAGATCAAAGCGATCGAGGTTCATTACTTTGATCCATGCGGCAACAAAATCATTAACAAATTTTTCCTTGGCATCAGCACTCCCGTAAACTTCTGCAAGTGCTCTAAGCTCTGAGTTTGAACCAAAGATAAGATCTACCCGGGTTCCTTTCCATTTTAGTGCACCCGTTTTGCGATCACGTCCATCAAATGTCTCTATGGTCTCTGTTGTTGGCATCCAGACTGTACTCATGTCGAGCAGGTTTACAAAGAAATCGTTAGTAAGAACTTCAGGACGTTTCGTGAAAACACCATGTTCAGAGTTGTCAAAGTTTGCATTCAACACTCGCATACCACCCACAAGAACTGTCATTTCAGGAGCAGTTAGTGTCAGCAATTCGGCTTTATCCACCAGTAATTCTTCGGTTGATATGGTGTATTTAGTTTTTAAATAGTTGCGAAAGCCATCTGCTGCCGGCTCAAGCACTGCGAAAGATTCCACGTCGGTTTGTTCCTGTGATGCATCCATCCGACCAGGAGTGAATGGAACGATTACATCAGAACCTGCATCTCTTGCAGCTTTTTCAACACCTGCACAACCTGCCATTATAATAAGGTCCGCAAGAGAAACCTTTTTACCGGTCGATTGAGTACTGTTGAATTCTTTTTGTATACTTTCCATCTTCTCCAACACCATCTTTAGTTGAACAGGATTGTTAACAACCCAGTCTTTTTGCGGAGCAAGACAAATTCGTGCACCGTTGGCTCCGCCACGTTTATCGGATCCGCGAAAAGTTGAGGCAGAAGCCCACGCGGCTGATACCAAGTGAGAGACTGAAATTCCGGAATTTAATACTTTAGCTTTTAATCCTGCAATATCTTTCTCATCAACCAGAGTATGATTCACGGCAGGTATTGGATCCTGCCATATCAATTCTTCTGCAGGCACTTCAGGACCTAAGTAGAGTGTCCGTGGTCCCATATCCCTGTGAGTCAATTTAAACCATGCACGGGCAAAGGCATCGGCAAATTCAAGAGGATGTTCATAAAAACGTATTGAAATCTTTTCATAAACGGGATCAAAACGTAAAGAAAGATCCGTAGTAAGCATTGTTGGCGCATGTTTTTTAGACGGATCGTGGGCATCAGGAATGACACCATCGGCATTTTTTGCTACCCATTGATGCGCACCGGCGGGGCTTTTTGTCAGTTCCCATTCGCATTTAAACAGGTTTTCGAAGAAGTAAAAACTCCATTTTGAGGGAGTCTGCGTCCATGTAACTTCCAACCCACTGGAAATCGTGTCGCCGCCTTTTCCTGAGTTAAATCTGCTTATCCAGCCCAGGCCTTGCTCTTCAATGCCGGCAGCTTCAGGTACAGGTCCAACATGTACAACATCTCCTGCTCCGTGGGTTTTGCCAAAGGTATGTCCCCCGGCAATAAGCGCAACGGTCTCTTCATCATTCATGGCCATACGGGCAAACGTTTCGCGGATATCTTTAGCCGCTGCAATCGGATCCGGATTTCCGTTTGGTCCTTCCGGATTCACATAGATTAACCCCATTTGCACTGCTGCAAGAGGATTGTCAAGGTCACGTTCGCCGGAGTAGCGATTGTCACTTTCTAACCACTTTGATTCAGAACCCCAGAAAATATCCTCTTCCGGCTCCCAGACATCTTCACGCCCACCGCCAAATCCAAAGGTTTTGAATCCCATTGATTCCAGGGCTACATTACCGGTAAGGATCATAAGGTCAGCCCAGGATATTTTCCGGCCATACTTTTGCTTGATCGGCCANNCTGTGCCATGCCATACGGATGAAAAATGGTCCATAGTGGCCGAAATCTGCAGGCCACCAATCCTGAGAGTCGGTCATTAGTTTGTGAAGGTCTTCTTTTATAGTCCCATAATCCAGGCTCTTAAATTCTTCAGCATAGTTAAAATCTTCACCCATAGGGTTAGATAAAGATGAGTTTTGTCGCAGTATGTTCAATTTTAACTGATTAGGCCACCAGTCACGGTTTTTTGTACCGCTTGCTCCAACATTGTGTTTGCTGACAGCTCCGGTAACCGGGCATTTGCTGCCATTGTCTGAGTTATTTTCCATAATTGTAATATTATTTTGTACTGGACTTATCTGTAAACTTTCCAATAATCTGAAGCTTTATATCTTCAATTTTAAATCCGGGTATGCCTTTTTTTTCAAAATGCCTGCTAAGCATTTCATTTAATTCATCGTCGAGATAATCTTCTATTCTGTCTGACTCAGAGCTGTACAGATGATGATGTTTTTCCAGAAATGCATCATATCTCATAATATCTCTTTCTGTTTGCACTTTTTTTATTAATCCGTTTTCCACAAGAGCCTCAAGTACTTTGTAGACTGTTGCTGTAGCAATATTCGGATGGGTTTTCCTGATATAATCTAGAATAAGCTCCGCTGTTGGATGATTATTGAGCTTAATTATGGCTTCCAGAATAGCTATCCTCTGGGGAGTTATCTTAAGTCCTTTCTCAATCAGTTTCTTTCTTATTTCGTCTATTTTCATTCTGTATTATCAATAAAGGAGAATGATTCTCTTTTGATAATTATCAAATTTAGCCATTTATTCTATGAAAGTCAAGTCTGAGCAATAAATATTTTCAGGTGAGGGTTTAAGAAATGATTTTTATCTTTGTGTTCACCTATCGCGGATACGCAAATTACAGAATACAAATTTCTTATGCCTTGATCTGTAAAACAGGAATCCTGGTACTATGCCTAAGATCTGACGCAACAGAACCAAGAATTATATCGCTTAAACCACGATGTCCGTGGGTAGCCATGGCAATAAGATCAAACTTATCTTTTTCAGCTAATGCCAGAATTTCTTTTGATGGTTCACCGAAAAGCAGCACTGCCTTAACATCAAATCCCTCGTTATGAAGTTCAAGTTCACGGCGCTTCAGGTACTGATAGTCATCACGCATCTCTTCAGATTCTCCCAGATCCTTTTGGTTCCTAGCCATGAAACCGTCAGCAACATGGACTAAAGTTAGCCGGGCATTAGTTAGCTTTGCCAGAGGGCGAATATGTTTAAGAATTACTTCATCAAAGCAGCTGTTCTCAAGGGGTATAAGAATGTTTTTATACATTGGTAATCTATTAATGAATTCCTGATCTATTTGAATATTCCAACAATTATCTGGTAGAGTAGAAAGCCATTGAGCGACATTATGATTATTGCAACTCCCCATGAAGTAATCCTTAGCCAGCCAGGGTTAACATACGAACCCACTTTCGCCTTGTCGCTGGTAAACAATATAAGAGGTACAACTGCAAAGCTGAGCTGAACTGAGAGTATCACCTGCGAAAGGATAAGCAGGCTTCCAATGCCCTTGGCACCGTACAAACTTGCGACTATTACCGCGGGAATTATAGCGACAAGACGGGTCAGCAATCTTCGTACCCAAGGACGCAGTCTTATATTCAGAAATCCTTCCATTACAATCTGACCTGCCATAGTGCCTGTCAAGGTAGCATTTTGTCCTGATGCAAGAAGGGCAATTGCAAAGAGAATGCTTGCAAGTGGCGCTCCAAGAAGAGGGCTTAACAGCTTATACGCATCATTTATATCTGCAACATCTTCATGCCCGTTGCCATGAAAAGCTGCAGCACTGAGAATTAAAATTGCAGCGTTAATGAATAGTGCGAGCATCAGTGCAAAAGTTGAATCTATGGTAGCGAACTTGATTGCCATTCTTTTTCCTTCAATATTCCGGGTATACTTACGGGTCTGGACAATACTGGAATGTAAATAAAGGTTGTGTGGCATGACAGTAGCCCCTAGAATTCCAATGGCAATAAATAGCATGCTAGGATTAACAACTATCTGCGCATTGGGAATAAAACCTCTTAAAACACCCCTGACAGAAGGATTGGATACAATTAATTCATAAAGAAAACTAATTCCAATAACTGCTATCAAACCAACTACGAGGGCTTCGATATAGCGGAAACCTTTTTTTTGAAGGTATAGTACAACAAGAACATCCAAAGCAGTGAGGACAACACCGACCACTAAAGGAATTTTAAATAATAAGTTAAGAGCTACAGCCGAACCTATTACCTCAGCCAAATCACATGCCGCTATTGCTATTTCGCAAAGGATCCATAAGAATATTGAGAAACGTTTTGAATAACTGTCGCGACATGCCTGTGCCAAATCACGGCCTGACACAATACCAAGCTTCAAAGAAAGATGCTGTAAGAGAATAGCCATAAAGTTGGAGATCATAATGACTGATAAAAGCATATAGCCAAATTGTGCACCACCGGCCAGGTCAGTTGCCCAATTTCCAGGATCCATATATCCTACAGCTATTAAAAACCCAGGTCCCGAAAAGGCAAAAAGCTTACGCCAAAAATTTGCAGATGCATCAACGGGTATTGATGCATTTACTTCTGGCATTGAAAGTGATGAAGCTTTGGACTTCCAACCATCATCACCTTGGTTCGGATTTGAACTTATTGATGCTTCTTCAGTATGGTCATCCGATTCTTTAATAATATTCAGAAATTTCATTTATTCCATCAATGATTGTTTTTTAGATCCTACTTTGTTTGTAGCTTTAATAATTCAATTGTTAACTAATATTCCAAATCATAACAATATTTAAACATATATGTTTTAACATGATCTCACAAAAAAATTTCTTAAAATGCCATTCTATCTGGAGTTTAAGCAGATATGAAATACTTATTCAAAAGGGAAATACTGGTAATTATAACACAATTGCCATTCAACATAGAAAAATTCGAAAACTTTGAAGAACATATCTATTTAAAATCCAGAGGAACTGTAATCTTAAAACTTATATTCCTTCCCAGATTATAAATGCCGCTTCAGGCTGTTAGGTACTGTGCATTTATTTTCTTTAACTTCTCAACGTTTTATATCCTTAAAAAATAATTGCAATTCTCGTGCTATCAATTCTGGCTTTCCATTATTAGCTGGCGCTGAATGTCCAAGCCCTGATAATTCAATCCTGCTAACATTTGGCAATACCAAACTTAATCTATTTATAGCAGTTTTTATGTCCGTATCACATTTACTGCCGCTAAGCAAAAGTACTTGAGCTTGCAAAGCTTTATAACTTTCTAATTGTCCTTCAGTTTCTATCTCCAATTTTGAATCGTACCGTATGGTTGGAATGAGCGCTAAAATTGGAACATCATCCCCTTTGATTTTTTTAGCCTGAGCCTTTATCGCAAATGTCATAAATGGCTCCAATATAAATCTGGGTAATTTATCAATTATTGCTGATTCCCCTGACGCTTTCAATAATCTCACCAATGCTTTAACCAATTTACCTTGCTCTATTAATTTGTCTATCTCATTATCAAACTCCCTATCAGGAAGGTAGGAAGTGCTGCTGACATCCGAAAGGGGTGGTTCGTAGAGAGAAACTTTGAGAATGTTAGGTGTTATTAAAGCAGCATGAAGGGCAACATTTGCACCTGAACTTAAACCAAAAATATTTTTTGAGTCAGTTTTATCAACTAGTGCCTTTATATCTTCAGATTCTTTAATCAAACTGTAATTATCCCCATGTGGAACACTTAATCCTCGTCCCCGACGGTCTGGAATAGACACGGTAAAGTCATTTGACAATAAGCCTGCAAGTCTCATTAAGTCTTGTGAGACCATCATTGAGCCATGAACAAGAATGATTCCAGGCCCTTGTCCGACTTTTCTAAATCCAATGGTAGTGCCATCTTTTGAAATAGTGGTATCAGTTTTATATGGGTTTATCTCCATTGAAATATTTCACATTTTAAAATTCATTCTCATCTCGCTCGTAGTGCTGCCTTTGCATAGCATCCAAATAAATAGTATTATATACAGTCTATTACAACTCGCCTATTAAAGGTAGACAAAAATATTAAAGGATAAGGTTGATTGGTGTTAATAGGATTGTGTAAAAACTGAGTTGAAATGGAAGAGCAAGTTGCCCTACCCAGAGAGGGCCTGTTCAAATTGCCCACCTTTAGCCAGAGCTATATTCCTATTGTTAAGTTATCTATGGCAATAGTATTTATGTGGTCGAGCCCCAGCTTTTGCTCTGGCAAGCCTGAAAGTACTTTATACATAGATCTAAACAAGTAATTGATTCTATCGTTTGCAGGTTTTTTATACCGGTCACTTTGTTTCAACATTTTCTTATTTTATAAGTTTAAGTTTAACTTAGGTGAAATTTCTTTAAAACAGGAATTTGATAACTTTCGGAAACCGTAACATAAACAGAACTAGAGAGAAGGATAACTACAACTTAATACTGAATTCTTTTAAAATTAGTTTCAATATTTATGCTTTATATCAACGCGCGCATCGTAATTTTCTTTATAATATTATTACTAATCGATCTATATGCCTTCCAAGCATTCCGATTTGCAAGCAGACACTACTCGCGAACCGCTATTCGCTGGATACAAATTATCTACTGGTTTGTTTCATTCTTTTGTTATGGATTAATTATTCTTACACGATTTACTGACTGGCATAGCTGGAATATTTATATCAGAACATATAGTATCGCTCTTCTGATAATTCTCATACCATCAAAAATAATTCTGGTCCTTTTCGTTCTTTTTGATGATTTAGTCAGATTCTTACGCTGGTTATTAATAAAAATTTCATCCTGGTTTAAACAGCCTGAATCAATTGAAACTATCCATAAGGTTAAAACACTGAGTCGCTCTGATTTTATTATCAAGACAGGGTTGCTTATTGGCTCTATCCCTTTCTTCAGCTTGATTTATGGAATGGCATTCAATCCATATAATTATAAGGTAAGAAAGTTGAGACTCATTTTATCTGACCTGCCAGTTTCATTTGATGGTTTCAAAATAGTTCAGGTTTCCGATATTCACACAGGCAGCTTTTTAAGTACGGAACCACTTACCCGCGCTGTTAATCTGATTAATGAGCAAAAACCTGACGTAGTATTTTTTACGGGTGACCTTGTTAACTCCTATCATAAAGAAGCTTTGAGCTACATAGATACTCTTAAAATAAATCAGGCAAAATCTGGAGTAATGTCCATTTTCGGAAACCATGATTACGGTGATTATTATAAATGGGATAATTTGGAAGCAAAAGAGAATGACATTCAGGAGCTAAAAAAAATTCATGGCCAGCTGGGATGGAAGCTGCTTTGGGATGAACACCATCATATTGAACAAAATGGAGAAAAAATTACTGTTATCGGGGTTCAGAATATCAGCGGCCATGGTTTTACCAGTTATGGCAGTATGGAAAGAGCCACAAAAAATATCAACTACAGCCCTGTTAACATTTTACTGTCACACGACCCTTCTCATTGGAGGAAAGAAGTAATTAGTAAGTATCCCAATATTAACCTAACCCTATCAGGACACACACACGGAATGCAATTTGGAGTGGAAATACCTGGTTTCAAATGGAGCCCGATCCAGTATATCAATAAGGAGTGGGCCGGTATGAACCTGGAAAAGAATCAGTATTTATATGTAAACAGAGGGTTGGGTTTTATAGGTTACCCGGGGAGGGTTGGAATTTTGCCTGAGATTACAGTAATTGAATTAAAAAAGAAAGAAATTTTTTAAATGTGTTTTATAGAAATCAGGATTGCGCTAAATTGTTACAACCAGGCGTTCTCCATCAGGAATATCTAAGTTCCAAAGTTCGGCGATATCCTCCAGTTTAACGATAATCTTTTTACTTTGAGTTTCCCTTCGGCCGCTAATTGAAACATTTCAGGAAGGATCTCGGTAAAAAGCTGGCTAAGTTGCTGCCTTGACCAGGCACCAAGACCCGATCCTGCAAGCTGAAGGTCTACGCTTCTCAGATTGGCGGCAGATAAATGGATAAGGTCACCTGTTACACTGCCAACCGATACATATCTTACCTGGTTTGTAAATGAACCATCTCCCTTTAGGCAGGATAATATCATTTCCGCCGTGTGTCCCCACAGGTAATCAATGATGATATCAATAGGTGTTTGTGAATGAATTGTTTTAATCTGTGCTTTAAATTGTTCATCATCCTGAACAATGGAAACGATTTCATCCGCACCCAGCATCAACAGGTCATCGAGCGACTTTTTGTTTCTACCAGTTACGATCACTTTCTTTGCACCATAGTGTTTTGCAATTTGTACAGCTACCCGTCCGGTAAAACCGGTGGCGCCATTTACCAGCACTATATCGTCCGGCTGAATGTCTGCTTTGAATCGTAAACCCATCGCAGCGCCTATGACCGCGTTGGGTAGTGCGGCAGCAGTGGCGTCATCTAATTCAGTGGGGAGTTTTACAATCCGGTCTTTATGGATGGTTACTTTTTCGGCCAGCGTACCACTTACACCCATGCCGTAAACCCTTGTCCCATCTTCAAGCACACAAACGCCATCGCCACCAATCACCCTGCCGCTCTCTTTCGGTGTATCGCCTGAGTAGTGTTTACCTGTTGCAAGTCCTTTATCAAAGTGCTTTATTGCAACCGCTTTTACCCTTGCTAATACTTCGTTATTATTCTGAGCCGTTGGCTCGGGAAAAACAACATATTGGGGCAATTCCCCTTTTTGGTATATTACAGCTGCTTTCATCATTTTTCTTCTTTTAAAGACAAAAATAGACCAGAAAGCAGCCCTGAAACGATAACATATGTTATCAAATTCAAAAATGTACTTTGCCTTTTGCCAACTTGCTTTTGATACGGCTTAAATGTACCGAGGACACGCCCAGGTAAAAGGCAATATAATGTTGGGGTACCCGCTTTATAATATACTGCCTTTTGTTCAAAAGTTTATGGTAACGCTCTTCAGGCGTATCTCGGATAAAGGAAACAAACTCATTGATATAATGAGTTTGCCTGGCGCCCGATACCTGCAGAATCAATTGCGCGAAATAAGGCTCATGGCTCAACTCATCTATCAATTCGATAACATATTGCTTAGGTAATAAAAAGAT
Organism: Bacteroidales bacterium; assembly: GCA_003157075.1. Classification (GTDB taxonomy): domain Bacteria; phylum Bacteroidota; class Bacteroidia; order Bacteroidales; family VadinHA17; genus LD21. The sequence goes on from PMIL01000370.1 coordinate 17,837, forward strand.
AACAGATGGCTCAATCGTTTCAATAGCAAATAGGCTCGGAGTGTTATTGATGAAACTTTCGAACGAAGTCAAACCTTCATTTTCAAAAAAGAACTGTACCGTTTTATCCCTCCCGTTGTTATTAAAAAAAACTCTGACACAACCTTTCTCTATAAAGATATAGTTCTGTGATATTTTCCCTTCTTCCAGCAAAATTGTTTTTGCCGGGACCTCCATCCGCTTCTGAAATTCCAAATATTTCTCCCAGAAAGGATTTAATTGAGGAAATTTATTTCTAAAATGGAAAAGCATAACCTGTTTAGTTGATATCCTAAGATAAGCTTAATTAAAAGAAAGAGGCACAGTTAACTTAAAACTTATGTTCCTGCCCATGTTGTAAATGCCGCTTCTTCCTGAAGGGTTATTTGGGTACTCTTCAAAATATTTTAACCTGCTCATATGAGATTGATATGCAACATCAGTAATATTATTACACAGAATATTAATGCTAACCAGTACTTTTCCATGACTGTTTGTAATATCTGCACCTATTCCTGCATTATAAAGGAGATATCCTGGTGTAGGAGTTTCTGTATTATCTGCAGAATATACTCTGTCCTGTTTCGCATAATATTCCAGCCCTATCTTTAAGTACAAGGAACTAATATGTTTCGCCATACTTTTTATGTTCGCCCTTAATTCTGTATTTGTATGAAGAGGTGGAATAAATGGCAGGTATTTGGAACTATCAGTAACATGGATTCCATTTCCACCTTTGTTTAAAGCATAAGTTACAGATATGGAATTTTCAAAATGAAGCCAGTCATAAGGATGAATATCAAGATTTGCTTCCCATCCATATAATTGAGCTTTAGCCTGTTGAAATTTAAAAGTCTGATTACCTTTAATGATTACTGAATCTTGTCCAAGATGGTTTAATAGTTTCTGATTAAATATGTAGTTGGTAATATTGTTATTGAACATTTCCAGATTACCACTAACATGATCTGACCTGTAAGAAAGCCCAAAATCTTCCTGGAGACTGAATTCGGGTTTAAAAGCAGTATTGCCGATCTGGTAGATCAAAGTCCCCGGATGAACCCCATTAGCTGATATTTCTGCAATATTTGGGGCTCGGAATCCACGGGCAATATTCGCTTTTACCAAAAACTGATTTGTAATATTATAAGTTGCGCCAACACTTGCTGATATGCCTGAAAAGGTATGTTTGAAACTGTAGAAGGGATGATCTGCCAGGGCCGTGTCCGGCAAACTTACCTGCATGTCAAAACCTGTCTGTGGGTTGGAACGGGTATACATTGCGTCATTTCTAAAAATACGGGTGTCATATCTGGCCCCTGCACTCAAGTCCAGTTTACCTATGGTCTTTGTTGTCAAAAAAAATGGCCCAATCTCAAACTGATTATAATCTGGTATTACAAATTCGGTACCCTTGTTAGTATTTTGCTGATACATCCCATTTATACCAATAGTTGTTTCCCATCCTCTATATTCAGGAATGATATATTTTATATCGTAAGTAAGAGTTTTCAGATCAAGGTAAAGGCCTGCAATATCAGGGTATTCCGGATGGCTAAACTCCCTTCTTATGCTTTGTTGATATCCCAGTATCAGCCCTAGTTTACTTTCCCCGATGATAAAATTATTTGTTGAGTATATACGGTAATGCTGGACATGTTGATGTAAAGTAGTAATTTTATACGAATTTAATTCAGCATCCGAAACAATTGGTCTGAATGTGTCGTCTTCAGTAATTTGCTTTGTGAATTTTCTGGTAACCGAATCACGGCTGCCATCAGGGATCTCCTGTAAGTCATCAAATAAAGAAAAATTAAGATCCGAATAACCCCATTTTTTATGGAGTCCGACATACCCGCTTAAGTCAGTTTCATTGAATGCTGTGCCATACACACGTCCGTCGAATCTGTTTTGATAATTAGTGGCTTGTTTATGTGATGCCACTCCTTCCCATATAAAACCGTTTTTATTTCCTGCCAAAGCCGCATGAGCGCCAAAGAGACCATTGTTTGTCTGGTAATTTGTTTCTACATGACCTTTTAATGTTCCATCCGGAACCGGTTGGGCAGGAAGCAGATTGACTACCCCGGCTAATGCATCAGAGCCATAGGTTAAACTTGCTGGACCCTTCACGATTTCAATCCGGTCAACCGCATTTTCATCAATTTCAATTCCATGTTCATCACCCCATTGCTGTCCTTCCTGTCTCACCCCATCAAATAATGTCAGTACACGGTTAAACCCTAGTCCGTGAATAAATGGTTTTGACACATTTGGCCCGGTCGTAACAGCGCTAACCCCGGGAAGTTTTGCAATTGCATCAATTATATTCGTGTTTAAATTCTGTTGTAATTCCCGACTGCTGACAGTAATCATCGGAACAGGAGTTCTGTTTATTTCGGTCGCTCTTGAAGAACCTGTAACGACAACTTCGTTCATTTCTGTAATGGCTTGTTCCATAATAAAATCTCTGGATGTTGTTGTTGCAAAGTCTATATTTTCAACCACTGACTTATATCCCAGGAAACTGACTTGAATAATAACTTTTGCTTTAGGAAGATTCTCAATTTTATAAACACCGTTTATATCAGCAATTGTTCCTGTTTTAAGTTCAGGTATATAAACAGTTGCACCTGGAATGGCGTCTCCTGTTATATTGTCAGTAATTTTCCCGGTTATTTTATTTTGTGCGTTTATGATATGATACGACAAAATCATTATCAAGATGATCACTATTCTTTTCATTATATTACGTCTTAAATGTTAACAAATTTTCAAAGGCAGCCTGAATCAGGTTGTATTTCAACTTTGTATAACAGGTGGCCCACGTAATAAAAATGAAAATAGAGAGAGATTAGAATAATATCGGGAGTTGTAATTATTAAAGTAATTGTCTAAAGGATTTTCCTTTTGGAAATCAATATTTTCAGACCCTGAAAGAAAAACAGAAAAGTCGAAATTACATATAACGCACCTTTCATGGAGAGCATGATAATGTTTTTCATTTTTGGCTTTGCATTCAAAGTGCTCATGATGGTGTTCAACTTTAACTATTGAAGGCAATAGAAAAACCAGTAACAACAGTAAAGAAGTAATATTTTTGAATCTTCTGATCATGAATAGTTTACTCTGTTATTTAGAAGTGTGGTTTTTTAGACAAACAAAGGCAAAACCTAATTGTTCCGTATTGATTAAAAATTAATTGAATTCAGTAGATCCCAAATTGGAAACTTACTTGATCAGAAAGAGCAAGGGCATTTACCTCTCGTATGTTCGGACAGAAGATAATTCAGAATTATTCAATTGTAAATGTGAGCATCCGCTGTACTAAATTCCCATCCACATCAACTATGGTGAAATAATATTTCTCGGTGCTTGCTTGGTTTCGGACAGTAAAACTCACATCTTTATCATAATGTGTATTTTCATCAGAAGCTATTGTAAAATTTTGAACAGTAATCGTATTTGATGCTCCGTCATATGAAACTGAAACATTGTATGCTTTAAGATTATTTTCTGCTTTATCGGCTACAATGCCTACAGTTACAGATGATCCTTTGGAAATAGTTGCATCCCGGGAAGTATAACCTGTACTTGTTTTAAATTCGATAGAAGCCGCTGGTTCTTGTTCATTTTCACAACTGACACAGAATAAAACAAAAAGAAGCAGAGTAATCCAACTTTTCATAAAAGTAATTTTTAGTTAAAGATTGATTTATGTTTTTAAATTTCCGGATAATTAAAATTGCCATCCTACATTCAACACTATATTTCTTCCCATATCGTTAAGACCGTAATATTTGAGCCTCGACAGAAAATCATAATATTTTTGGTCAGCCAGATTCCGGCATGAAAGCAGGATTCGGACTGATTTGAAGCTTACCCCGGCGCCGGCATTAATGAGCCAGTAACCCGGGACGGGAATTTCGTAAATGTCTGTATGATCCTGGTTTTGAGTATAGTTTACTCCGAAAGATATAAAGGCATTTTGGTATTTGGAGCTTCTTGCTGGCAGGAAATATTTGCTGTCAAATAAAAAGCGATTGGCAGGAGTAAAGGGTAGCCATGAATCGTCATCCCGTTTTGCATTAAGATAAGAGTAATCAAATGATAAACTGAAATACTTTTTATTTTCTATGCTTGCTCCTGCTTCAAATCCCTGCAGTGTAGCATTTGTTTGCTCATAACGAAATAGATTAAACCCAAACAATTCGTCATCTGTAGGACGCAGGTAAATAAAATTATGAAATCTGTTCCTGAAAACCGATCCCCTTAAAGTAAGCCATTTGTATTGCCAGGATGCAGAAATATCAGCATTGAGACATTGTTCAACTTTCATATCCGGATTACCTATGTACCAGTTTGGAGTACCCTCATGTAAACCATTGGCTGACAATTCAGCCAGGTTGCCTGTACGAAATCCTGAACTAAGATTGAATTTCAGAACGAGACTTTTAAAATTAAGACTTTCACCCAGAGAGCCGTTCATATTATTGAATCCTCTGTTAAATGGAGTAAGTTCAATTGCCGGCGATATTTGTGATCCGGTTTGTTGAGTGATTACTTGCCTGTGGTCGTATCTGAGTCCGGCTTCAAAATTTCCATTCAGGTTCCCTGATTGTTGCCGGCGGTTTACATAACTGTATACCGAACCTTCAGCTATGGATGCATCTGGTACAATTATCCGGCTGGCGTAGTTTTTATTGGTCTGAATCATCCCTGCTATTCCATTAGTTATAGCCCATTTCTGACTCAGCTGTTTCCGTATTGACGTATTCAATGAAAAAGTATTCAATAATAAACTCAGATCAACTTCATCTGCACGTTCCTGTTCCTGGCGCAGATTATTCTGAATTCCCATTGTGACATTTAATTCAGTTGTTTCATTCAGTTGAATGGAATTTTTACTGGATAACAGCAGAAATAGTACCGTATGATGAGCTTCTTCAAATTCTCTGCTCAGACGTGGTTCATTCGCATCTTCATGCAGATCAGCGGAATCGGCGATGAACCCAAATTCGTTGAAAGATGCCAGTATCCGGTTTTCAGATTTAAAATGCTCACGCTGAATAATATAGCCAAGATTGAGATTATAAAGGGCAAAACGGGTATTGGGAACACGATTCCCTGCGCCATCAGAATAATCAGCATGACTTTCGATGCCGGTTCTCAGCAGAAATGTATTTTTTCCGGATTTTTTAAAACCATAATCTATGCCTGCACCATAAGTGTTACTGAATAATTTGAAATTAAGATTTTGTTTTGTAGTTCCGGGTTCAGGAAGATTCTCTTCTACAACATTCACCACTCCTCCCAAAGCTCCTGAGCCAAACATCAGGGATGCCGGACCTTTAATGAGCTCTATACGCTCAACTCCTACGTCGGAGAGACCCAGACCATGTTCGTCTTCCCACTGCTGATCCTCGACTTTCAGCCCGGCTACATTGATCTGAATTCGATCGCCATATAATCCCCGGATTACAGGTTTGGAAATGGCTCCTGTTGTGATCTGGCTTACTCCCGGAAGAGTGGCTATGGCCTGAGACAGAGTTTGTGCTCCTTTTTCTTTCATTTCAGTGTTGGTGAGGGCGACAACTTCTCTGCTGGTAGTATTAAATGCCGGTTTCTTTTCTGTTATATAGACGGAATTTAATACGATCGTCTTCAACGAATCTGTTTGGGCACACAAGCCCAGGGTCCTGAAGATTAATATTGCAAAAAATAAACTTACTTTAACTGAATTACTTCTCATTGTCTTAAATCAATATCATTAACATGTTTATAATAAGGAGATATATTTCTATCTTCTCTAACTTTCTTTATTTCTTAAAGCTGATTCTGTCCGTCACAGCTTCTGTTATGTTTTGTCATAAACCTCCAATGCAGTTGGTAGACAACTTGCAACACCTTTCAAGCCGTAGACTGAAAGTGTTATAAGAATTGTATCTTTTACCTCTTCCCTGGTGGCACCAAGCTTTTTAGCCATCTGGACATGGAAGAATACTGCGGTTGTATCACCCATTGCAGACTTAATCCCGATATAAACCAGCTGTTTTGTTTTGGGATCCAGTCCTGTAGTGCTTTTTTATGCTTCGATCAATCCGTCGAAAGCCTTTGCAACATCGGGTGCTTCTTTCTGGAAAATTTCTAAAGGATTCATGCTTTCTGTTTATTAATGGTTTGGAATATCAATAGTTATTGACTCACGGTATATGCAAAGCTTCTGTTTACTCCTGAAATTTAAATTATACATTTTTTTCTAACACAACCGATCTGCTTAAAAATACTTTAAGTTCCTCAACAATTTTATATCCTGTCTTTTCCATGATCATTTTTGAACTGTCGAAATCATTTTTTGTAACATGGAATTTTGGCTCAACTATTAAAACTCTTCCTCGTGGCTTCAACAAGTAAAACACCTCGTTCAGAAATGCAGATTGATCAGGTACCTCATGAAGCATGTAAAAAATAAGAATAAAATCGAAGGATTCCGTAAGTTCTATTTTATCGGCATGGCATTTGTGAAATATTATTATATTCTGAAGGTCAGAATTGGATACTTTTTTCCTGACTATATCAAGCATTCCATCCTGTAAATCAACCGCTGTTACTTTCCCTGTTTTCCCAACCATCTTTGCCATTTCAATTGTAAAGAATCCCGGACCACAACCTAAATCCGCGACCGCCATTCCTTCTCTGATGAATGGTTTTAAGATTTTCCGGGGATCCTGGAACAATTTTCTTAAACTTATATCCAGGGCTCCTGCACGTTCGACACCACAAACTCTATTTCTTTCTGTTGATTCCATCATTAATATGTTTTTGAGTACTTTATTCTTCTTTTCTGAAGTTTATGGTAAAATTCCTGCATGTCCCAAAGATCCTATCTGTTTTAAATCCCGAACCATTAAACAGCCATTCAATTTCTGCTATTTCCATTTTATCGGGATCTCCTGCCTGTTCGGAAACTGAAACAATGCCATTATTCTTTAAAACACGCCGGAACTCTTCAATATATTCTTTTTTATTTTCAATCTCACCCAAAACTGTAACCATAAAAATCACATCGAACAAGTTATTTTCAAATGGCAGTTCTGTTCCATTACAGAGACGATAATCAACATTATTTATTTTATTTCTTTGTAACCTTTTTACTGCATAGTAGAGCATCTCCTTTTGAATATCCGTCAGGTACAGTCTACCCTGAGAGAGGAACTTGGCGATCTTTAAACTAAAATATCCCGGACCGGGTCCAACTTTATTTTTTTCGCGCAACAACCAGGTAAGCAAGACCCTCATACACCTCATTTTCCTTGATATCATAAACCGAATCAGGAACGGCAGGACGGGGTTTTGCAAAACCGGGATTGATTTTCAGCATCATTTTCTTTCTTCGTTCATGCTTATAGTTGTCCGAGAATCCTTCATCACCCCAACTGACGATACCATCTTTTCTAGTAACTCGGATGAACTCACTTATAGCTTTCTGCGGATCGTTAAACAGATTCACCCCACCAAAGTGAAACAGTGCGTCAAAACTATTATCGGCAAAAGGCAGAAATTGAGCATTTCCGTGAATCAACTGGACATTCAGATATTTATTTCTTTTCTGACATTGCCTTAACATCCCCATTGACAGATCAAGCGCTACAAGTTCGCCTGATTCTCCGATGTTTTCTCTCAGGTACTTCTGGAAAACCCCAGGCCCTGGCGAAACCTCCAGGATTTTCATATCCGGTTTCAGACCGAGCAACCAAACAATTTGTTTCCTCCCCTTCACCATATCAACACCTGTGAGTAGTTTGCCCATTACCCTTTCATTAATATCATAAAGTGGTGCCAGTATGTTATAGATATTATTATATCTCTTATCAGTACCTTCTATCTGATCGGGAAATACAACCGAAAGAATCCCATTCGTTTTATGATACACTTTCACATCTGATTCATAAGTTTCTCTTTTGATCTTCAGTGGTTTAAGTGTTTCCGGACATCTTAGTATGTCGCTTAGCCAGTTTGTGTACATTGTAATTACCTTTAACAGCTGAATTAGCATTAATCAAAAGTAGCTTACTATCAGGTAATTTCTTTTCAATATTCGGCAAATTCCGGAATTCTGCCGATAAAAGGAGATAAATCTTCAGTCAGTGTCAACGCATAAGACTGAAGAGTGTGATAAAATAATAATATAGCTGATTTATTTAGGTTTCCACAACGGATGTTCAAAGGAAAGATATACAAACAGTCCTGATGTTCCTTTTGATGCGCCAAGACCCACAGGCACAGCTAATCCCGGTACAATTTGCAGGCCCGATTTGAAGTTTATAGCATATCTGAATCCCGGATTTAACAAAAATGTACCGGAATTACTGCTCCCTAGATTGCTTCCTTTTATATTAGTCCTGGTACCAACTGCTTCCAGCATCAGGTTGAAATTTTTGTAAAGCAGCAATATAATACTAAGTCCATAATTGTAAGTAGTCATGTCAACTTTAGAACCATCAGCATTTTTTGCACCAGGGGTGTAAGTTACACCAAGATTATAATGTGTAACAATCTTTGTTGAGAGAAGAAAACTAAATGGAAAGCTGAGCTGATAACCTATTGTTCCTGACCCAAGTCCTTTTCTGTAATTACCAGTAGGAAAGATAAGTGAAAACCTGGGAGAAAAAGCAAACCTGTTCATTAAGATAGCCTGATAACGATAATTTAATAACACATCACCAAAACCCGTTGCGCCGGGACCAAGTACAGGAATTGTTGCAGATAACTGATGTTTCTTTCGGGGAACAGGCCATTCATCAGTAAAAGTATAGAACCAGGTATGATTATTCATATACTGAAATGATGAAATATGCTGAATAATTCCGGGATCCTGGTTGTAAGCTTCCTCAATTAAAAAAGAATTGTCTTCAATGCGCTCAAACTCAAATTTATTTGTGGTTTGTCCCGATACAATATTGAAGAATGATAATGCCAGGCA
>PMIL01000046.1 GCA_003157075.1 Bacteroidales bacterium
GAATCATTAAGCACTTTCCATCCATGATCGCGGTCAATTTCGGAGATGTAATTTTTTGAGGTTTTTTTTGGATAGCAGAACCATAAGACGCCATCAGCCATAAGGTTATGAAGGGTCATTGGTGCGAATTGCTCAACATCTGAATCTGTCTTAACAAATATAATAATGAATTCGTAAGGATAACGTGGATCTATTTTCTGATCAATTATTACATCTTTAAGTTGAAGGGAGATCGAATTTATAAAGGTAGAGTCGGCATTAATTATCGAAATCCTTTTCTGCCCCTTATAATTGAGTTTCTCTGGTAGGTTTTTCATTTCAGCGTATCGATTTAAATGCTAATGTAACAAAAAATTGATTAATAAGCCAAAAGATCTTACCTTTGCGGCATCAACAAATGGGGTGCCTTATAACAACGGGCTGAGATCATACCCTTAAACCTGATCCGGATAATGCCGGCGGAGGGAAAAGAGAGTATACAATAAATCAGCTTTTCATAACAACCTCATTTTCTTGATATTAAAATTTGTTTTAATATTTGAGCTATGAGGAGATTGATTTTAATATTAACTCTTGTCACTATTCATACAATATCACAAGCAATTGTATTTCAGGAGAATGGGTCAGTGATACGTGGCCGGGTAAGCGATAGTACCGGATCTCCATTGACCGGTGCGGGAGTCACAATTGATAATACAATTCTTGGTGTACATACAGATCCGGAGGGGAATTATTACCTGCCGGTTCTTAAAGACGGAAAATATATAATCCGGTTCTCATATATCGGCTACGAAACAAGGATAATGCATCTGACGTTAAAAGGTGATACTATTTTGAATATTACGCTTTTACCAAAAGAATTTCTTACAGAGGAAGTTTTTGTAAATGCAACCAGGGCAGGGGACCATACACCACTGGCCTATTCTACGGTTACCAGGGAGGAGATTTCTAAAAACAATATTGCCCAGGATATTCCTTATCTTTTAGGATACACTCCTTCACTTGTTGTATCATCAGACGCCGGGACGGGCGTTGGTTATACAAACATCAATATAAGGGGTACTGATGTTAAACGAATTAACGTAACCATCGACGGAGTGCCGGTTAACGATGCCGAATCGCATGGTGTCTGGTGGGTCGATCTTCCTGACATTGCATCATCTGCTGATAATATACAGATTCAGCGAGGTGTAGGGACTTCAACTAATGGAGCAGGAGCTTTTGGCGCCACAATAAACTTCCAGACTACCGATATAAATCGTGAGCCTTATGCAGAAATTAATTCATCTTATGGCTCATTCAACACATCAAAAAACACAATAAATTTTGGTACCGGATTAATTAATAAAAAGTTTGCGATTGATGCACGACTTTCAAAAATATGGTCAGACGGTTATGTTGACAGAGCTTTCAGCGATTTAAAATCGTTTTATATTTCCGGAACTTTATACGGGGAATCCAGTATTCTGAAACTAATGATTATGTCAGGCGTAGAACACACCTACCAGGCCTGGGATGGAGTTCCGAAAGATTCATTGTCAACTCGCCGGACCTTTAACCCCTATAGTTATAAAAATGAGACTGATAATTACTGGCAGGATAATTACCAGCTTCATTATTCAAAAAAAATAAACAGCAATCTGACCGGGGATATTGCATTGCATTATACAAGTGGTAAAGGTTACTACGAAAACCTTGTACAAAACTCACAATTCAGCTCATTTAACCTCCCGAATGCAATTTTTAATTCAGATACTATCAGCAGTTCAGATTTTATTACACAGAGATGGCTGAAAAATGATTTTTACGGATTTACCTATTCAGTGAATTACAGGAAGGATAAGATCATCGCTGTTATCGGGGGTGGCTGGAATCAGTATCTGGGAAATCATTTCGGAGATATAATATGGGCTAAAATAGTAACTTTCAATGGAGAGAGCTATCAATGGTACAAAGGAACAGGCAATAAAAAGGATTTAAATACATTTCTGAAGATCAACTATTCGTTAACAGATAAATTGAACCTGTTTGCCGATTTACAATTCCGGGACATAAATTACTCAATCGCAGGGTTCGATGAGTATCTGAAAGATGTAACCCAAAAACATAAATATAACTTTTTTAATCCCAAGGCTGGTCTGGTTTTCAATTTTAATAAGAAACAAAAAATGTACGCTTCATTCGGAATTTCACAGCGGGAACCAGCCCGCGATGATTTTACAGACGCGGACCCCGGAAAAACCCCTGTCCCTGAAAAATTATTTGATTATGAGGCTGGCTACGAATTTCACTCCTCAAATGCCACTCTCAAGGGAGATTTGTTTTATATGTATTATCTCGACCAGCTGATTTTGACGGGCGAAATAAACAATGTAGGATCAACAATCCTGACAAATGTATCAAAAAGTTACAGACAGGGAATTGAGATTGAAACGGGCATCCGGATATTTAAGAATTTAAACTGGTATGAAAATTTCACAATCAGCCGGAATATCATTCCACAATTCACTGATCTTACAGATAACTGGGATACCTCTGTCCAGGAAAGTGAGCGCTTAAGAAATAAAACTATCTCTTTCTCGCCATCTTTAATCGCAAGTTCTGTGATAGATTATTATCCATTCAAGGCTTTTCATATCAGTCTGAATACCAAGTATGTTGGTAAACAATATATCGATAACACCCAGAGTGACGAGAGAATGCTGAACGCCTATTTAGTTCAGAATCTTGCATTTCGGTATACGATTGAAAATAAAATATTTAAAGAAATGAACTTCCAGTTTGTGATAAATAATCTCTTTGACAATAAATATGAAACCAATGCATGGGTGTATAAATATATAGAGGGTGGTTCACTCCGTACAATGGATGGATATTTTCCGCAAGCAGGTATTAATTATATGTTTAAAGTAGGATTAAAATTCTGATATCAAATTTATGCTAATTGTAATTTCTTCCTGGATCTCAAATAATTTCATTGAAATATTCGGAGCTGTCACAGGAATAGTTTATGTCATTCTTGAAATAAGGCAGACCATCTGGTTATGGCCTGTGGGTATAGTTACGTCTGCAGTATATATCTGGGTATTCTTTACAAGCAAAATTTATGCTGATATGAGCCTTCAGGTTTACTATCTTGCTATAAGTATCCTGGGATGGTACTGGTGGGCAAAGGGGGGCACAGGGCGCAGGGCAAAGAGCACAGAGCGGAATGGTGAATGGGAGAATGGGAGAGATGGGGAAAAGGAGAAAAGCGAATTACAAGTGACAAGATTAAAGTTTAAAACTGGTTTGATACTGACTGCAGTTTTTATTCTTTTGTATATTACAATGTATCTGGTATTAACCAGGTTGACTGATTCACCGGTTCCGGTAAGGGATTCATTTATTACATCGTTATCAATTGTTGCCACATGGATGCTGGCTAGGAAGATTTACGAACACTGGTACCTCTGGATTGTTGTTAACTTTGTGTCAGCAGTTTTATTTCTGACAAGGGGTTTGTATCCAACTTTTATTCTATATATTGTTTATGGAATAATGTCTTTTATAGGTTTACGTGAATGGAAGAAAACTATAACTATCAAAAAATGAAGGATTTTATCCCTGAAATCTATACAGTAATAGTCGCTGACGGAGCCTTTCCTGCTCATGAAATACCTCTTTATTATCTTAAGAACGCAAAAAGAATAATCTGTTGTGACGGGAGTACCGAAAGCTTAGTGCTTGCCGGAATGGAGCCGGAGGCTATTGTTGGTGACATGGATTCAATAAATGAAGAGTTGGCAAACCGGTATGCTGACAGGATATTCAGGGATGAAAGTCAGGAGACCAACGACCTGACAAAGGTTGTGATGTGGTGTCATGAAATGGGTTATGACGATATAGTAATACTGGGCGCTACCGGCAAGCGCGAAGATCACACTCTGGGAAATATTTCGCTTCTAATGGACTATGTCGGATACATGAATGTTATTATGGTAACCGACACCGGAATCATCATGCCCTTCCTGAAAAGTACTTCAATAAATTCATTCCCGGGACAGCAGGTTTCCATTTTCTCCATAGATCTGGAAACTGAAGTAACTTCTCACGGTCTTAAATATCCTCTGAACCATACCAAAATCACTAACTGGTGGTGCGCAACATTAAATGAGTCTCTTGGAGAAAGCTTTTCACTTGAATTTAAAGGCCGGCTTCTGGTCTATCTGAAATTTTCATCTTCTTCTCCTGCCTCATAACTGAAAACTTAAATGACAGCCCTGCCAGCAGGAAGTAAATTATCATCTGTACCAGCATGAATAACAGCTCATGACGAACATCTGAAACAGATACTCCCATTGTTCTTATTCTCAGATAAGCAGGAATCATAGAGGTACTTGGGAAAATGTGAGCTACACGATACAAAATTACCGGAATCGATGTTTCTGGCCATGGCACTCCGCTGAGGAATAGCACGATCGGGGAGATAAAAACAAACGTCATGATGGCATGCTCCCTGCGGCGAAACAGCATGGAGATAGTAAAACCAAGGAATATCACAGAAAAAAGGTAAGGAACCAGTAAAATAAGAACATCAACAAAGCTTCCATTGTCCGGGAAGCCAAACCAATGTGGCAGACATACCAGAGAGAAAAGTACCTGTACCAGATAGATTATAAAATAAGCCAGGCCCTTTCCAAACACAACGGAAAACATCCCGTTTCTGATCATTAATCCAGGTTTGATTTCCTGGTTGTTACGCTTTTCCTTTCCTGCACCGCCAATAATACCTATAGCTATAAGAAGGGTTTGCTGAATAATAACCAATATTAATCCAGGCATCAGATATGAGCCGTATGCTCCTGATGGGTTGTAAAGATTGTAAAATTTAACCGGTAGAGGATCTCTCTGAGTCAGAGCTTGTTCTTTACTGCTTCCTGCCGACATCAGCCTACTTATCTCCACACCGGCTGAAAAGGTTCCTGAAGCTGCAATTATACCATTCAAAGATTCTTTGTAGATAAGAAAATTGCTTGCATCACTGTAAATACTTAATGAAGCCGGAGACCCTTTGAAAAGATTTTTTTCAAACCCGTCAGAAATAAGAATAACTCCTTTTGAGTCGCCGTCCCAGAACTTCTGCTTTGCTTCCTCCAGACTTCCGGTTGCCCCGGAAACCAAGACCTCTTTGGTGGCATCTATCATCCTGATCATTTGTCTGCTGCTGTTGGTTTGATCAAGATCAACAACAGTAACAGGAATATCGCGGACAACATTATTCTTGTAGGCAACTGAATATATAACAGGATAGATGATAACCGCAAGGAATATAAGCAGTGCACCTTTATCGCTAAATATGGTTTTCAGTTCATCAAAAAATGAAAACCTGGTCAGCTCAAGTCCTGCCATGATTTTATTTGGGACACTTTTAAAATTCATTGTTGTTGATTGTTAATCTCTGTACCAATAAACGGGATCAGAAAGTTTTCGTTTTGCTCCTGGAAAAGCCATGAGGCCGGCCAGAATAAAGGGAATAAATGCTAAAAATGAATTGAATGTCTCAATAGCCGGTTCCCCCCTGAGTGTTTGACTCATAAAAATATGAAGCCAGCTTGTAAATGGGAAAACATAGGAGAACAGCCTGGCAATTAATGGCATTGACATCAATGGAAAAGTAAGACCGGAGAATGTGAGGGCCATCATAGTATAGGCGCTTCCCAGTGAAAGCGATAACCGGAGATTTGCACTCAGTTTTATGAATAATATGGCAAGCAGCTGATATGAGATTATCAGCAGAATTTCCGAGACTAATATTAACGCTAAACTGCCGCGAAGTGGTGTTCCGAGGGTTTTAACCATTAAAATGTCCATCACAAGCATGTTCATGAAGAACAGGAATGTGTAAGGAATCATTTTACCACTCAGTGCGGTAAAGATATTATTCTCAGCCTTAGACATAAGATCACTTGCCGTTCCTTCTTTAAATTCCATCCCCAGAGCGTAAACCGATCCCAGAAAGATGAAGACGACTGACAGTAGTGGTAACAATCCAAGCACTAGAAAATAGGCGTAGTTCCCGTATGGATTAAACAACAATTGAATGTTAGGATTAACAGGCCGGGCATTTCCGATTGCCTGATCGTGTGTCTGCCCTTTTTTGATAGCAACCTGTACTTTTATTCCTGCAGATATGGTAGATAATGTTGTATATAAACCTGATTTCAAAGCTCCTGCCCGGCCAACATACATATCATTTATGAAGACAGCTATGGCTGGAGAATCACTGCTCAGGATCTTTTTTTCAAGGTTTTCAGGCAGCACGACAAAAGCATCAATTTTACCGCGATCCATCATATTCCTGGCTTCCAGCATCGAATTAACCCGGTATTCAACCTTGCAGACACGTGTGGCATCGATGAGGCGGGTTACTTTAAGTGAGAAGGCACTTTGATCCATATCGACCACGGCAACCGGCAAATCCTTTACTACACCATCCGAGAAAAGCCAGATTATTAATAAAAATGAGGCGACAGGAGCAAGGATGGTATAAAAGATTAGGATCCAACTAACGGCTATACGGCTTGTTTCGCGTCTGATGACCCTTATTAACGGGCTGTTTTTTAATTTCTGAAGCATTAGTTACCTGTTTTTTCCACATCATCCCAATTAACCAATGCCGACATTCCTGGTCTTAGACCACTGATTTTTTCAACCGGAACAGCGTGTACTTCAAAGGTTTTAACATCAAAATCTCCTGAGGTTTTTGTGGCATTCCATGTGGCAAACTCGCCTAATGCATTGATATAATTCACTTTAAGCTTAATCTCTTTCATGCCCAGAGCGGGGAACCGGGCTATAAATGTTGATCCTTTATTGACAGAAGCAAGAAGATTCTCCCGAAGGTTAAAGGTTACCCACACATCGTTAAGATCTACGATCGTAACTACAGGATAGCCTGCCGGAACGAGTTCTCCGCGTTCAGAAATGATATTCGCAATCTCACCGTTTATTGGTGCGGCAATACGGGTTTCGCTCAGGTATGAATTCACTTCAGTTATAAATCCTTCTGCCTGTGCAACCAGAGCTCCCGCTGAGCCTTTATCTTCATACCTCGCGCCATTCTTAGCTTTTTCATAAAGTGATCTTGCTGCTTTCTCTGTATCGACAGCTGCTTTCATACGCGCATCAGCCTCATCTCTCTGCTGTTCGGCAATTACACCTGATTTGAAAAGATTATCAACCCTCTGAAATGTTTTTTGTGCAAATTCAGAGGAAGCAAGAGCAGTTTGCCACGAATTGAACGCTGCCTGGATATCCTCCTTCATGGCGCCATTATCGGCCTTTTCTTTTTGAAAACGTGCTGCATTACGAACGGCTGATGCCTGTAAGTATTTGGCATCGAGCTCAGGACTTGTAATAGTAAATAATATGGAGCCGGCAATTACATCATCACCTTTATGAACCATGAGAGAGTCAATTCTGCCAACAAGCTTGGAAGCAACTTTTATTTGTGTCGCTTCCACTTCACCCTGAATTTCAAGGGGAACTGGTCGTGCAATAATCCAGATCGCATATCCGATAAAGGCGATTATAGCTATAATTGCAGATGCGATCAGAAAATTCTTTGTTTTATTCATCACTTAATTATTCTTTATTTCTTAATTCTAATTCTTTACTTTATCTCTGATTTTTAATACCTGCCTACCCTGACATCACTGTGGTTAATGTAGTCTGTAAACTTATCTGACATCCCTGAGTAGTATAGTAGTTTTGACAATGTGACATCCCATGAATAGATGGCCTGAAGTCTGTCAATTTTTGTTTTGGCCAGCGCAATATCGGCGTCAGAAACCTGTGTTGCTGTACCCATTCCTTCAGAGAATGCTTTCTCTCTTGCCGTGGAATATTCTATGGTAAATTCCATGGCAGTATTAAGCTCATTGATCTGTTCGAGATACATATTTAATTCCTCGTACGATTTATTAATGGCAGTCGATATGTCAGAAGAAGCTTTAGAGTAGTAATCTTCCGCCTGCAACTCGAGCAATTTGGCTGCCTTCAGTTTCCGGCTTCGTGCATTGCCTTCGAAAACAGACCATTGCAATCCAACTCCAATCATTGATTGAGGTACGTACGGAGAAAGATCTTTATTAGCGATATCGAGTGTGCCACCGGCTGCTACTACAGGAAAATAAGCTGAACGTTCTGCTTTTATCCCTTGCCGGGTCAATTCTTTCTGTTTATTAATCTGTCCCAGGAGAGGGCTTTTCTCTTTTGCATTATTCATGAAGAAACCGACAGGTTCAATTTTGTCGATATAAAAAAGCTCCGTTACGGGATTTATATCTTTATTTTCATCTGTTGCCAGAGTATTCATTAATGCCTGACTGGTTATTTCCAGCTGATGTTCGGACTTTTTTAGTTCGCGGTCTGCATCTGCCAGGTATACTTTTGCGTTCAGGACTTCGATTTTTGCAATCATTCCCTGCCCGGAAAGTTTTTCCGCATCATCAAAATGCTTCTGCATGGCTGCCTTAACTTCCTGCCGCACTTTGACTGCCCTGTTAGCCAGTATAAGGCCAAAATATCGTTCAACAAGTTCCCCCGACAGTTCGGAAGCTTTCTGAACAGATTCTATTTCAGATGCCTCGAACTTTATTTTTGCAGCTTTATTCGCGGCATTTATCTTTCCGCCGGTATAAAGGGGGAAGACAAACCCGGCGTTAACCATTCCGAATTTTTTCTGCTGGATCATCTGAATCCAGTTGGCACTGTTTATCGTATTGAGGCTTTCGAGCATTTTACCACGGATAACTGTTGTAGAGACATCATCGGGCAGATATGGCATTAATCCGTTAGTGGCAGGATCAGGATTAGGGACATTCCCAAACTTTCCATAATGACCCAGTGCGTTGTAGAGAGGGGTTATCGCATCTCGCACAGGATTGAGATCGAGTTCAATATTATCTGACATGAATACATAATTTGCAGATAATGAGATTTTAGGAAAATGCAGTGCCCTGGCAGCTTTCATTTCCTGCTCCATCTGGAGTGTTTTGTTATGTGACTGTTTGATAAGATGATTGTTCTGAAGAGTCAGAGATAAGGCCTCCTCAAAAGTGAGGTTTCCCGACACCATTTGATTGTTCTGACCAAACAGTGAAAAACCGGTAATAAGCAATAGAAAAAATAATATGTTGGATTTCATTATTAACTACATTATGCATTATTGAAAATTAAAAAAGAAAGCCGCCGCTATAAGGCCAACGGCTTTCCAAAACTAAACCTATGTACTTAAAACCTGTATCCGAGTGTTATTCCCATACCTTTATTCCGAAGGTCGGTATCCTGCTTATCAACCTTTACCAGTCCAAGCTGATACCTGAGCTCTGCTATGATTGCGCCGCCATTGTTTAGTTTGTAAGATATCCCCCCGCCGAATACCATTCCGAAATCTGTTTTCTCAGTCTGATTGTCAATATCAATGGGGGTTGTTGCATTTCCGGCTTTCATGTTTGAATAAGCGGATGTCAGAAAACCAATATATGGTCCTGTAAAGAGTGACAGATTGACTTTTTCACCGAGACCCGGATCATGAAAGGTCCCTTTAGCCAAAAGAGGAATTGTGATGTAGTTGACCTCTCTTCTGACAATTGATTCTTTTCCTTCAAATGTTGTGGAAGTTTTTCTTCCTTTTTTCTGATAGTTGAGCTCGGTCTGGAGTGAGAATTTTTCACCCGTTTTATATTCTGCAAATCCACCTATCAAAAACCCCTGGTAGAGCTCGACATTGTTCCATAATTGTCCCGCGGCTGCCTGTGTCTCAAGGTTTCCGCTGGCGTGGATTCCGTATTTGATCTGAGATTGCATTGTCTGACAGGAAATGATCATCATTGTCAATCCTGCGATAAGAATAATCTTTGTTTTCATTTTTGTATAGTTTTTAAATTTTGGTTTTTTAATCAAAAAAATAATTGTCCATTTCCCAGCTGCAGACCTTAAGCATCTTATCTGGTTCTGCCGCATTCTCTTTATTGATATTTCTGAATATGTTCAAGATCATCTTTGATTTAATGCTGTCAGGTATTTGCATTGTTACAGTGATATTATTCGTTGTTAACTTATCATTTTGAAAAGGGGTGCATTTTATAGCATTTTTTGCGTTTGCTGAATCGATTACCTGATAATCATGCACTTCAATCAGTTCCAGAAGATTTGTAAGTTTTGTCAGCATACTTACAACACAGGTGCAGTAAATAAATTTCATAGTTTTTGGTTTTTACATGTTTTAAATTATCAATATTTTATTTGACTTTTCGATATAATTACGATTGGACTAAAAACGTATTAAGGTCGAATAATAGATAAAAAAAATTATCGTTTGACTATTCCATAAAAAAGAAAATTAATAAGGTTATTGAGCCGCACTTCAAAATTTCCATGTTCTTTGCTGACAAAAATAGGAACTTCGAGTCCCTTCATAGCAGTAACAATTGCAATAGCGCTTAACTGCGGATCGTCGATAGTGAATTTCCCTTTTTCGATACCGTCCTGGATTATTCCAGCTATAGCTTTTACCTCATCAAGATCATAACTCTTCCGGATCTCTTCAATAAATTCAAAGTGACTCAGATAATCACTTTTAATGGCACTATAGAAATTAGTGAGTTTGTTAAATTTTCTCATCCTGACTGTGATGTAGATTTTTAGTCGTTCAATCGGATCTTCTACATCTGCAATCTTTTTATGCAGTTCAGTTCTGATTTCTTCAGCTTCCTTCTCAACAACAGCCTTAAAAATGTCTTCCTTATTCTCAAAATAATAATAAATCGATGATTTTCCCTTCCTTGTAGCCTGTGCAATTTCTTCCATTGTGGTCTTTTTAAAACCATAATGGGAGAAGATACTGCGTGCAGTTTCAATTATCTTCAATTTTGCTTCTTCGTGCTGTACCAGCATTTTTTTCAGTCTGCTTTATAATATGATGCGGCAAATCTAAATCAATAAAAAATATTATCCAAATATTTTATCGACTATTTGACGAAAAAGGTCGAATCGTCTTAAAAAAGTAATCGGCTTATTATAATTCTTTGAGTTCTTTTACAAGATATATAAGCTGGACCCTGCTTTTTACGTTTGTTTTAATATATATCCTGTGGGTGTGATCTTTTACGGTTTGCAGGCTGATAAAGAGTTTTTCGGATATTTCCTTATTACTCAGGCCATTGCATATCTCACGGACAATATCAGTTTCACGGGGTGATACCTCAAATTTTTTACAGAACTCATCAAATGAAATATTCTTATCCACACCGGATGAAAAAACAGTAAAGAGCGTTCCGTAATTCAGGTAAATAGGCAGGAAAGTGTTCCCTGCAAAGAATGAGAGCGTAAAAACTATTGCAACATATGGCTGGGAATCATAAAATAATAACGGTGTGCACTGTAAAACCATCACAAGGAATATCCCGGGGCCAATTATCCTTCTGTCATAATTGTGAATATAGGATCTTCCCTTTCCCGGGATTATTATAAACAAGGAAGAAAGCAAAGAATAGAAAAAGTGCATTAAGATAAAGTAGTATTTTATCAGGATCGCAGGTTTGAGTGCAGTTGTCCTTGCAATAAAGTATCCGACACTAAGGATTATGGAAAAATTTATCAACAGAAAAAGAAGAACATACCAGTTACTAAATGTTCTTCCTGATACTTCAAACGAAAACCGGAGCAACATTAACCATGCAAAAACCAGGAATGGCAGTCCAAGAAGCATTGAAATATTCGTAAACCTGACCAGCAGATCCTCTGAAATGTATCCTGACAGGTAGGCCTTAATTACTGCCTGTCCCCAGATTCCATAAAATCCGAACGTAAAAATAAAAACCTGGAAATAGAGTAATGTGGAAAATATTTCATGGTGATATCTGTTGCGTAATTTTGATGACAGAAACACTCCTCCTGCAGCAAGAGCAACAGATAAGATAAATATTAAATATACCAGAGGATGCAACATTTTCTAAAGATAGAAAAATCAATTAAAACTCAGGATTAAAAATAGCCACAACCAAAGTATTGTTGTACATACTAAAGTAGGAAAAATTAAGATCACTACTATGGTATTAAGTCCGTATAAGAACTGAGTTCTAAATTTGCTTCATAAATATTCTGCGGATTTAAACTTTAATTAATTTCATATGGAAACAAATAATGAATATAAATTAGTGCCGGATTTCGGGTATTGCTTTGGTACCGGGTGGAGGGTTATGACGGATAATTTTCTGAGATTATTTTTGGTTATCATTATTCTGGCTATTGTCACAGCCCCTTTTAAGATGTTCAATTTCCATTTCGATTGGTCTGATCTTTACAGGGGGCCATGGCATTGGGGACACAACTGGGCACATAATTGGGGACACAATTGGGACAATGACTGGTTCAATTTAGGAACGTTTGGAATCTTTGCTGCTTTCTTCGGATTGCTTGCAATGCTTTATGCTTTCCTGGTGGCCCCGGTATTTGAATACGGCGGCAATATGATCTTTGTACAGGCGGTCAGGAAAATTAAACCCGATTTTGAGTATCTCATCAAGGGATTTATGGAGAACTACCTTCATATAATTCTTGCAAACCTTCTTGTATTTGCACTGGTTGTTCTCGGATTGTTTGCACTCATTGTTCCGGGAATAATAATTGCATGCAGGCTTGCTTTTGTATCTTATATAATTATGGACAAAAAGCTTGATCCGATAGAAGCTGTGGAATTAAGCTGGAAACTAACTCGGGGACATGGGTGGCAGATCTTTTTGATGGGTTTTGTTTCAATCTTCATTATTATATTCGGTCTTATTCTGCTAGTTGTTGGGATATTCCCGGCAATAATGTGGGTCTGCAGTTCATTTGCCTCACTGTATGAATCAGTACTCAGGCAAAAAGAACCGCATGTTGAAACACCTTTAGCTGAAACACCTTCTGCTGAAACAGTTTAATCTGCAATACTAATGACTCAATATAAGGCTGTCCGGAAAGGGCAGCTTTTTTTTGGTTGTTAATTTACAATCATAAATTAATTTGAAAGTGCAAAAGGTTCTATTAATCAAAAAGTAATATTGATATATAAAAAAAATTGCCCGCAAAGAGGCTTTATTCTGAGAGTTTATTAATTTTAGGTTTCGTCATATGAATATTGCCTTCTGACTTTATCTTTTATAAAGAAAGGGGGCTTAAGCAGCGAATCATATAACAAACAGAGAATCTAATTCTACTACTCCAAATAAATTATTAACCTAATCAACCATTAATATGAACTCAGTATTTAAAATTTTCATTTTCGCTGCATTAGTCAGTGTCCCTATAAGTCTGAAAAGTCAGGTTAAGATCGATCTTAAAAAAAAAGTCATAACAATTGACAAGAATACAAAGGCTAATGTTAAGAAAGATGTTGCAAAGGATCAGGCACAGAATAACAAACAGAATCAGGCCGCTCAGGATAAACAGGTTGCAACTGTAAAGAATGATACCAAAACTGCTGATCAAGCTAAAACAAATTCGGATAGTAAATCCTCAACCCAGGAACAGCAATCACTGCAATCCTATTCAACTTATGATTTTATCCCGGGTGATAAAGTTATTCTTTTTGATGATTTCAGCCAGGATGCCGTTGGCGATTTCCCTGCATTGTGGACTGCAAATGCCCCGGGAGAGATCAATACACTGAATATTGCATCGGGGAACTGGCTCAATCTGAATAGTACAGACGGGGATTATTTCATTTTAAAAAGTATTGATTTTCCCAAGAATTTCATCATAGAATTTGATATGNNGATAAGCCTAAGGAGATGGATGTTAACTCACATCCTGGCAGCAGTGGGATAATTATCTCAATTGAAAAAGAACGATGGAATACAACGGGATACAAAACAAGTGAAAATACAACGATTAATGGATCATCTGCAATCAACCCTGTTGAACCGGAAAAAGTTAACCATGTTATTATATGGGTACAGAACAGAAGATTCAGGATCTATCACAAACAAGCCAAAGTCCTTGATATGCCTACAAATGTTTATGATGGTACTAAGTTTAACCGGGTTTGTTTCAGATTATCAAGAGGTGCTTCCTGCGGTTCCTACATTAGCAATATCAGAATTACCAGTGCAGCGCCCGATATGCGTAGCAAGCTGCTTACTGAAGGTAAACTGGTTTCTTATGGGATTTATTTCGATGTCAACAAAGATGTTGTAAAACCGGAATCATATGGAACTCTTAAAGGAATAGCTGATATACTGACCGAAAATCCGGATGTAAAGGTAAAAATCGTAGGACATACCGACAGCGACGGCGCCGATGCTACTAATCTTGATCTTTCGAAAAGACGAGGCGGTGCGGTAAAAGCCGAACTGGTTAAGAGTTTTGGGATCGATGCTTCACGTCTGGAGGCTGACGGTATGGGTGAAACCCAACCGGTTGCAGCAAACGACACTCCTTCCAATAAAGCTCTGAACCGAAGGGTAGAACTTATTAAACTGTAAATAATAAAAATATGAAAATCAAAAAAGTATCATTATTCGTATTCCTTGTGTTTTTTGTATCATTCAGAATGTCTGCTCAAAAAACTGAAACTCCTCTATTGAAAGGTGACCCTCAGGTGCAGGAAAGGGTTTCTCCCTCAGTTAAAAAGGATCCGGTATCAAATCCAGGAGCCCCAGCCGTTGGTGTAATAACATCACCTGTCAGAAATATTAACGCATTTAGTGCAGATTGTGGGTATACCATATCTAATGGCAAAGGCGTTGTATCCAGACACGGAATTTGTTTGAACAGGAAACCTAATCCGACTACTTCCGGTGCCATATTTACGGGAGTAAATACATCAGGATCAGATTTCAAGGTTCAGTTAACCGGCCTTGCACCCTCCACTACTTTTTATATCAGGGCTTATGCTACTGTAGGCGCCAGCACGATCTACGGCAATGAGTTGTCATTTACTACACCTTCAGATAAAAAATAATTGAACCTGGATAAGAAACTCGTTAACAAATTGTTTTTGAACAAAAATTTTAATTTCAGGTTTGTCATATGAACCTTTGTTTCGTAACTTTATATTCTAAATTATTAATACTCTAGATCATGAAAACCAAATCAATTTTTCTTCTGCTTATACTGTCTGTAATGCTGCCTTCCGTTTCATTTTCACAGAGTTATCTTTTAAGAAGAGCCATTAACAGAAAGCTGGAACATAAAGTTGATTCCGCTGTTGATAAAAGTGACAGGGATGATGCTGCTAAAGCCAGAGCAAATGAAAAGAAAAGTGACTCAACTGCAGTAACAACCAAGACAGGTACCAAAGAAACCGGTCGCGGACTTTTCGGAGGGAAAATTGATATCAAATATGATGATGAGTATAAATTCACAGGCAGGATTTATATGCAGATGGAGACTTATGACAAGAAAGATGTTATGAAATCTGATTATTATACTTACTTCAGCAACAAATCAATGAATGCAGGAATTGATATGATCCCAATGGAAGCTAAGGACGAGAACAAAGCAGTTCCTACTACATTTCTTTTCGACGGGGATAACAGATGTTTCCTGATGCTCATAGGTAATAAGGATTCAAAAACAGGTATTATCTCGACTTTGCCTTCAGATTCAGCTATGGCTGCACAGGCTAAGAACCAGAAAGATTCGAATCCTGAAAAGGCAGTAATAACAAAAACAGGCAACTCAAAAGTAATTGCAGGGTATAAATGTGATGAATATAAAGTAGTTGAACCCGGAAAGGATGGTTACTCAAATGTATGGATGACTAAAGACCTCAAACTGAAAGCTGATAAGAAATACTGGGGTAAAGCAGGTGTTCCTACTTATTACAATTACCCTGGATTTGAGGGAGCTTCGATGCTTGCAATGGATACTTTTGACAAAAATGATAAGCCGACAATGAAAATGGAAACTAAGGAGATAAATGAAAAATTCAACAAATCAATCTCCACTGTCGGATACACGTTCATGAAAATGAATTTCGGCCAGGCCGGGAAGAAATAGGTGCTATAGGGGAGGCCCCCTCCCGCTTCGCGGGATCCACCTAAAGGGGGAATCGATCCGTCATACAAGGAAATTTGCAAAAAAACCAAGAGCGAACCCCCTTTAGGTGGGCAGGGGGGCAAAACAGAACGAAAATACATTCCCTTTAAGGGGGATGGGGCTACAGTTTCTTCAGTTTCGCAAATCTCAGAAGCAGCTTTTTGCTTCCTTCATTAGTGAACTCTACAGTTGCCGTGGTGTTCGGGGGTTGTCCTTCAATTGATCTGATTACTCCTTTTCCGAATCTTTCATGTTCTACATTGTCCCCTTCATTAAAAAGTGAGGAATCACTGCCAATAAATGTTGCAGCGGCTGATGAATCTGTTCTCGGAATCTTTTTAAACCTGTCATTCTTCGCATACGAATGAGGTTCTTCGCGAAGCGATGAAGGTTTGACAGCAGGTTGACTATTGTTTTGAAAAGGTTTTCCGCCCGTCTGGGGATAGTTCAGGAATTTCTGATCCAGCTCACGGAGAAATCTGCTGGGACTGCACCTCTCAAGATTACCCCACTTATACCGGTTCAGAGCATAACTAAGTGTTGCCTGTTTTTCTGCACGGGTAACGGCAACATAAAATAAACGTCTTTCTTCCTCGAGTTCCCGTGCACTGCCAGACGACATTGGAGACGGAAATAATGTGTCCTCCATACCGACAATATATACATGTTTGAATTCCAGTCCTTTCGCTGAGTGCATTGTCATAAGGGTAACCTTGTTTCTGTCTTCTTCATTTTCAGTATCCTGATCAGTCAACAGCGCAACATTAGCCATGTAAGCCTCTAATACTGATGGTTCCCCATTAGTCTCTGCCGATTCAGTAAATACTTTTATTGCATTCAATAACTCCTCAAGGTTTTCAATACGGCTGACCTCCTCAGGAGATTTTCCCTCCTTGAGTTCTCTCATGATACCCGATCCCAGTGCTATCTCTCTTGCTTTTGTAAATGCATCAGTAGAATCTGAATTCATTCTTAGATTATTGATAACCTCAACATACGAAGACAATTTTTTTGCGGTCCCTGAATTAAAATGTTCGGGATATTTTCCGGCTTCAGGTAGAATACTCCATGGGGTGACATTAAAAGCTGTGGCCAGTTCAAAAATCTTTTGAATTGTAGTATCGCCAATTCCACGTTTCGGATAGTTAATGGATCTTTTCAGAGCTTCTTCATCTTCAGGATTAATAACCATTCTGAAATATGACAGTATGTCTTTTATCTCCTTACGCTCATAAAATGATAATCCGCCGTATATTTTATATGGTATATTTTTTCGTCTGAGAGTCTCTTCAAAGATCCTCGACTGGGCATTGGTCCTGTAAAGTATTGCAAAATCAGACCAATTGAGTTGCTGGGATAATTTTTTATCGAATATATCCGACGAAACATTAAATCCCTCCTCAGAATCAGTCATTGCCTGCATAACCTGTATCTTCTCGCCAGGCTCATTCATCGAATATACATTTTTCTGAATCTGACCTTCATTATTTGCAATAATTGTATTTGCCGCATTTACAATTGTCTGTGTCGATCTGTAATTTTGTTCGAGTTTAAAAAGCTGATAATCAATATAGTCATTTTTAAACTCCAGAATATTTTCAATCCTGGCGCCACGGAATGAATAGATGCTTTGTGCATCATCACCTACTACACATATATTCTGGTGAGTAGCTGCAAGCTTTTTAACAATGAGATATTGAGAATAGTTAGTGTCCTGGTACTCATCAACCAGCACATAATTGAATCTTTGCTGATATCTGGCCAGTACCTCGGGAAAATCTCTGAACAATATATTAGTATTGAGCAAGAGGTCGTCAAAATCCATTGCATTTGCTTTGAAACAACGAGTGGCGTATGTCTTGTAAATGTCTGCCATCAATGGCATCCGGCTAGACTTGTCATAATCCTGCATTGAAGCATCAGAAGCATACCGGCCATATGTAACAAGGTTGTTTTTTGCTGTGGATATTCTTGATGAAATGGCGCCCGGTTTGTAAATATTGTCATCCAGACTGAGTTCTTTTATGATGGACCGGATAAGGCTTTTTGAATCGGAGGAATCGTAAATTGTGAAGTTTGGTTTATATCCGAGTATTGCACTTTCCATCCTTAAGATCTTCGCAAAAATTGAGTGAAAGGTGCCCATCCATAAATATCTGGCGATTTCAGGACTCACAATCCTGGTGATACGCTCCTTCATCTCCTTTGCTGCTTTGTTGGTAAATGTCAGTGCAAGAATTTTCCCGGCAGGAACACCCTTCTGAAGAAGATGAACTATTCTGTAAGTAAGTACCCGCGTTTTTCCGGCACCTGCACCAGCTATAACAAGAGATGGGCCCTCAGTGTTGATAACTGCTTGTTTCTGAGACTCATTCAGATCGTTAAGATAGTTGTTTGTCATAGTTTTGTAAATATTACAACGTGCCAGGGCGGGCAAATTTAACAATAACAAGCGACCCTTGGAGGATCATAGATATAAATATTGGCATATCCGGGTTGTTTTTATTATTATTGTATAAGGATGAGTTATTAATTCATCAGGTTATTTATCCGGAGTTTAAATAATATCCGATTGATCTGAAAAGATCCTGTAATGGAAAAAAATATTTTTTTTGGGTTATTCTTAATTGCTATGGGAGCTTTTTCTTCGGGAAGCTTTGCAATCCCGTTTGGAAAAATAAAAGGATGGGAATGGGAATCATACTGGCTAATATATAGTATTGGTGCTTATATGATTTTCCCGTTTATTGCCTGCCTGATCTTTGTCCCTGAATTTGTAAATATTTATAAAGCAATGCCATCGGGGATTTTACTCAGAGTCTTTGTCCTTGGTATTATATACGGTATCGGGAACTTGTCTTTTGGTTTGTCGTTGAGGTACCTGGGTATTTCATTAGGATATGCTTTGTCACTGGGATTAATGCTGGCAATAGGAACGCTTATTCCGCCGCTGATCGATGGACGGCTGAGAATAATGATTGCCAGATCCGGTGGCAGTTTGCTGATTACAGGTGTTTTGGTGGCCTGTTGTGGAATAGCCCTGTCAGGTTGGGCCGGCTTTCTTAAGGATAAAGTGATTTCAGGCTCTGAAAAACAAAGAAACATATCAGAGTTTAATTTCATGAAAGGATTATTTGCAGCGATTCTCGTTGGAATAGCCGGATCGGCAATGTCTTTGGGTTTTGAACAGGGACTCCCTATCAATGAATATGCCGGGAAGGCAGGCGTCAATCCGTTGTTTACAACTTTGCCGGTAATGCTATTACTGCTTTCAGGAACACTTGTAACAACAATCATATGGTGTATCCATCTGGGATTAAGAAATAATTCGTTGCGAAATTTTATTAAAGCCGGGACTTCAACAGCCCTTTCATTAAATTACCTTTTTGCTCTCTTAGCCGGATTCCTGTGGTTCATCCAGTTTATCCTTTATGGTATGGGGAAAAGCAAAATGGGACCATTCACTTTTACCTCATGGGGTATATTGATGGCTCTTACAATAGTTTTTGCCACTCTCTGGGGATTGTACAGAAAAGAATGGAAGGAGGCTTCTTCAAAAGTTTATATAATAATGATTATTTCTTTATTGATAATAATTATATCTTCATATATAATAGGTATCAGCGGATCAATATAAACGAGATTATCAGAATTTATGACATCACGTGAAAGAGTTCTTGAAGCTATCAGACATGGCCAGCCCGATAGGGTCCCGGTGTATATGTAATAAAGTCAATTTTTTAACCCGATAAATACTGACATATGAAAAAATTGTTTCTTTTAATGATTTGCCTGTCAGGCTGCACTTTAATTTTTGGGCAAACATTCTCCTCGAAAGAGGAACGTCTTGAATGGTGGAAGGATGCCCGGTTTGGCATGTTTATACATTGGGGGCCAGTGAGTCTCAAAGGAACCGAAATAAGTTGGTCCCGTGGAGGGACAGGCATTCCCATAGCAGAATATGATTCTCTGTATAAACAATTCAATCCTGTTAAATTTGATGCTGATGCATGGGTAAAGCTTGCGAAAGCAGCAGGCATGAAATATATTGTTTTTACTTCAAAACATCATGATGGATTTTGTATGTGGAATACAAAATATACAGGTCATAATATTATGAATTCTCCCTTTCACCGTGATGTTATGAAAGAACTGGCAGCAGCTTGTAAGAAAGAGGGTATGGCACTTGGGTTTTACCATTCAACATGCGATTGGTATAATCCTGATTTTCCTTTGACAAGTCCAGGAGGAAATGTCAGACGTGAAACATCGAATCTTGAAAAGTATACCATGTATCTGAAAAACGAGTCTGCTGAAATTATCAGGAATTATGGTCCCTTGCTGGTTATGTGGTACGATGTACCGCAGGAGTTTGATTCCATACGCGGGCAGGGAGTCATTGACTATATACGAAAGATTCAGCTAGACATACTTGTAAATGACCGGACAGGGGCCAAAGGCGATTTTGATACTCCCGAACAACGAATCGGCGCTTTTCAGATTTCCCGTCCATGGGAGACTTGTATGACAATCGCTACTCAATGGGCATGGAAACCGGATGATAAAGTAAAATCATTGGAAGAATGTCTCCACACCCTCATAAGATCAGCTGGCGGAGATGGGAACCTGCTTTTCAATGTGGGTCCGGATCAGTATGGTAATATTGAACCACTTCAAGCCGACAGACTGCTTGAAATGGGAAAATGGCTGCAAAAATATGGATACACAATTTATGGCACCAGGGGAGGTCCTTTCAAACCGGCTGACTGGGGTGTGAGTACGAGAAAAGGGAATAAGATCTGGATTCATATTCTTAAATGGTCGGCCAGTTCAAACGAATTAGTCCTGCCTGATATCGGAATGGATATAATAAAATGTAACCTGGCCGGAGGCGGTAAAGTGAAATTTACCAGGAAAAATGGAAGTTACATTTTAGAGTTTGAACGGAGACAGTTTCAACCCATAAATACAATCATTGAAATTGAGGTTGCAGGCAAGGCGACGGACATCAAGCCAATGGATTTTGGTTCACAATCAGTTAATTAAACAAAAAAATACTAATAAAATGAAAAGATACGGACAGTTAATTGGCATCAGACCGGAGCACTTTGAAAGGTATAAAAAGCATCACGCAGCAGTATGGCCCGAAGTACTGGATATGATTAAAAAATGTAATATGCAGAACTACTCGATATTTCATAAAGATAATCTTCTGTATGCATATTTTGAATATACGGGAAATGATTTTGCAGCAGATATGGCTAAAATGGCTGCTGATCCAAAGACCCAGGAATGGTGGTCTGTAATGGAACCGATGCAGGATCCCATTGCTACTCGTAAGGCTGGGGAGTGGTGGGCAGATATGGAGGAGGTATTTCATTTGGATTAGTCCTGAATATTGGCCTAATTTTATTATAATTGCAAAAGTGAATACGAAAAAGATTCAGTAGGCGTTATAAATACAAAGATCTGATTGCCTGTGCGTTATTTTTGTTTGATAATTGTAGTCTTATTGCCGGCTATTTGCAAAGCCCAGCTTACTTCTCCGGGAGCAACTGCTGTGCGGTATACTTCATATCCTTCAGCCCCTGCAGTAAAAGATCCCATTTTTATATTTTGTAATACGTCCGGATCCCAGAAAGGTGCTATGAATGCAGCCAGTCCCCACGGAACCGGACCATTTAATTTTGCATGGTATAGCTGGAGCGATATCACAAAAAGTTTTAGCACTCATATTAAAACTGACTCAGGTGTTTCAACTTCGTCCTCCGATAATCTAAATGATGGGGGGTACAGAGTTATTGTCAGTGGCGGATTTGATACAACTATGACTGCCTGGATTTTTGCTGATAAGCCTTTCTCTTCTGCCGCACTGCAGAATTTCACCTGTGACTATGTGGCCCTGAAAGGCCAGGCAGCAGTTGATACATTTTATTATAGAAATATTTCTAACGGTATACCTGTAAAACTGCCGGATGGTGTTGGGTTCTTATGGTCATCAAATCCTGCCTCTTCAATTCCATATCCCGATTTTTTATTAAACCCGCAGACATTTGATCCACCTCTAGTTGATGTAACTTATAATCTTCATGTCAGCGATAGTTTTGGTTGTTTCAGTGAGTCTTCATTCTTTTATCAGTCAATTCATGTGAAAGCGGATTTCACTGCTGATCCAGTCAAAGGTCAGGCTCCGCTTGAAGTTACTTTTACAGATAAGTCGGTCCGAGCCACATCGCAATACACATGGGAATTTGGTGATAAAAAGACCGATGGAA
>PMIL01000110.1 GCA_003157075.1 Bacteroidales bacterium
TACTCTTTATACCCCTCTTAATTGAGAATAATACTTTCGAGAATTTGTTCAGACCTGGGAGGTCCCTCATTTTTCCACAGATAGTGTTTCGTTAAATAATTAACTTTTTTCCCGATACTCATCCACCCTTAGGTATGACTCTAAAGCAGTGANNCATTATACCGGAATTTAATTAACACATAGTCTCTGATGCCTAATCAAATAGTGCGAGGGTCTCTATTTCTAATAATATTTTGAGCCACTGCCGTTTTCTACTAATTAGTGATTGAGAAAATATGTGATGTAAGATTAGAGATTCACTGGGGGGCTATTCATATCTGAATCTTTCAGAGCCATACCAATTCATTTATATTTACAGTCGCAAATTATTCTGACATTCTAGTCCATGATGTAATTCCCGATAATCCATAGTGTGCTGGGTATAGTGGATGGGTAATCATGATCCGGGAAGATGTGTATAAAGGGTAGGCTTTGCAAAGAGGGAGTATAATGCATTGTATATTAATAAATTCCCCCTCTTTACTAAGTAGAGAGGGGGAAAACTATGGGGTGAGTACATTACGAGATTAAAGTAGTCATGAAATGACATGAAAAATGTGAAAATAACTCAGCTTTACCTCGAATTATAGTAGATATTTATAGCTATATAATCTATAACGTTTTCTGCAAAATACATATCATGCAGTGAAGTTACCAGTGTTTTTAGCTGAGTAAGAGGCGGACCGATCAGCGTACTTAATTTTGAAGTTGTTCCATCGTCAAAAGTAAGAAGGACATCCCTGTGATTGCAAATAGTACCTGTACTGTCGGCACTGTCAGTGATTTTTGCTCCGGCAGTTTTCTGAAGGACTCCGCCAACATATACCTGAATAGAATCAATTCCGAATCCTCTTTTAATTTCAACATTTCCAATTGTTAAATCATACTGCTTTTCTCTTTTGTGAAAACCGGTACCGGTAAATAGTGTAGTCTCCTTTAAAAGAGAACTATTATCCTTCAGAAGGGCGAACTCAAGTTTTGAAGTATCACCGCTCTGCCATGCCGTAGAGATACCGTATCCTCCTGTAAAATTGTATTTAGAAGAATTTGATTGATTAAAAAGAGAGGAAGAAACAGATGAAATATCAAAGCTTCCCAGATCTGCGGCATTGAGGGTGAGCCCGGCAGTTAACTTATAATCAAGATTTTTCCAGGAGTTATAATAAAGATGGTAATCAGAAGCAGATATTGTAAAATCATTTTTCAGAACAGAATCTTTATAATTAAACATGTGAAGATATCCCGGGTGAAAAATAAGCTTCTGTGGCAAATTTACGACCATAATATTACTTGTGCCTGTCTTTTTAAATAACCTGAACGGATAAGCGAAATGATGATGCATTAACGTTGTGTCTGGCTGATAATCGTAAATGCCAGCTATCAGAGCCAATGTTATACTGTCATTAAAAGGATTGGGTGATATAACCATGGCTTTTCCTGCAGGACTAACCCCTGATACAAGAATCTGATACCCTTTTGTTGCAGAAATTTTACTTATTGCGGTATTAATATCAGCGACATTTTTTTCTATTGACTGCTTCAACCCCTGTGGCTGTGATTGCGTCTGATTATCATTCTTGGAGCAGCTCCATCCAATTAACCCAAAAATAACGGCGATTAATAGAATATTCCTTTTCATAATTTTCTGTATTAATGTTACTATATCCAATTTCCCGATTATAAACCCTCAAAAAATATACCANNACATCACCTACCTTATTGAAATAGGTTCCGTCGGCATAACGGCCAACAACTTTCCACACATAAACTCCCTGAAGGGCAAGCTTTGTATTTCCAAAATATCCATCCCATCCTTTTTGAAGATCAGAACTTTCATAGAGCAACATACCCCACCGGTTAAAGATCTGTAACTTATACTCAATCACGTTAGTATAGAATGGTCTGAAGATATTGTCATTCAATTGATTTTCCTCCCAATATCCTCCGGTAGGACCGGATCCGTTCCACTTAAAAACATTTGGGAATTTTATTTCGCCATTCTTATAGTCTACAATCACAGGACTTTTAAAAGGAGTTGAATCTAAACACCCGTCTTTTGATGTAACTGTCAGAGTAATCCTGTATGATCCTTCAGATACATATTTATGCCATGGACTTTCTTCTTCAGACAAGACTCCATCTCCAAAATTCCAGAGCCATGAAACTGCATCAGAAGAAAAATTTGTAAAAACAACGACTTGCGAATTATTGATAACTTCTGTAGGATAAACATTGAATGCTGCAGTCGGCTTCTGATAGACTGTTATTGATCCGTTGTGAGTTGATTGCCCCGCAATATTTTTAACCGTCAGTCTGACTATAAAGGTTCCGGGTTCACTATAAGTGTGTGACGGATTTTGTTCTGCTGAGGTGGTATTGTCTCCAAAATCCCAAAGGTAAGTATCTGCGTTTATACTGCTATTGCGGAAATGAACGAAGAGTGGAGAACATCCTACAGTATCGGGTTCAAAATCAGAAATTGGTTTTGCAGGCATAATGACATTTATATGTATAGTGTCATTTCCCTTACATCCTGTTTTATCCGGTAGAGTCTCATATGAAATTACATGCGTTCCCACTCCGGCCGAATCAGGGTTGAAAAGATTTCCAGTTACTCCATTGCCTGTCCATATTCCTCCTGGTAGTGATGCAGACAGCGTCACCGGAGGATCGATTATGTATAGTGTTCCAACAGGATTAATTTTTACTACAGGTGAAGGCATAACGGTAATAGTTATCTGATCAGAATCGCTGCAGCCATTGGCATCTGTGATATTATACTTCACTGTATGATTTCCAATTCCGGCTGATCCGGGATCGAATTTATTATTCGTGACTCCGTCACCCGACCAGGTTCCTCCTGGATCGTGAGCGTTCAGGGTAACAGGACTACTCTCTAAACACAAAGTATCTACCGGAGTTATTGTAGCGTCAGGATCCGGCACAATTAATATTATCGCAGTAGTAACGACAGGAGGATGATCTCCATTCACAGGATCTGCAGGAGTTCCCGGAATATCAGGATCATCATAGGGGTTACAATAATTCCAGTTTCGCAACGTAACCTGAAAATACTGTCCGATCTGTTTATCATTAGCTACATTTATCATATCTGAAAATACTCCAGATCCGGTGACGGGTCCCGGAAGTGTAATAATCGGCGCAGGGAAAGGGTAAGCAGTGACAGCTCCATTAATGGTTACAGGTAAGCCGGTCATAGTATTGTCAGTTCCATAAATCCATTGTACCCATCGGGTAAACAGATTAGGTACATCATTTTCCTGAGGAGGTACACAATTGAATTGTGTCAGATCCTGGAATCTGACATTTGCACTGTTTCCAAAGCATACCGGATAAACAGTGGGGCTTATATGCATATGGCCACCGTTGTGGTCATCATTATCCCATACCGTAACTATCTGTTCCTGAGTGGAGGAGGAACATTGCACCCCATTAACTAAAAGTGTTGCCTTTGGTCTGTAATTGCATTTCTGGCCTGTTGAAACATACGTGTGATTTGATGTGGATTGAAATAATCCGGCACCGGTGCTAATGGTATTTTCAATGACAACAGAGCCATCATCCCAGTCAAACTGTATCTGAACTGATGTTCCAGCATTGTCCACTCCGGTATAGTTTACCCCCCAGGTGACTGCAAGCGGAGAACATAATTTGTCGGGTTGAATTAAGTTAGCCTTGGACAAGATATTACAATCCTGCCCACTAAGAATTAATGAGATTAATAACAGAGACAATGAAATAAGGAATACCTTCATTTTTATTCTTATTCCAAATGTGTGAATTCTTTCACACAACACACTCATCGCTTTCGTGATCTTATACGTTCAGATATAATCTAAAGTTGCATTTTTCGTATTGATTCATCACTTTGGGTATTCAATCTTCATATCATAGTCCCATTTATCAAAATAGAGATTTCCTCCCTTCCATTCAACTTCTCCCCTCTGAAAATCGTATGGTTCACTTCTCAGAAACTTTTTCACTGGGTGAAGAGGCCCCGCAATTCCTTCATTTACAATTAGTCTGTAGGAATCGATTCCGGAAAGATAAAAATTCTTCAATAATGGATTCTCCGATTTTTGAAGATCATACATGACATCGACAGGAACCCATCCTGTTCCCTCGTAGTAGACCTCACTCCAGTCATGCAGGTTTTCCTTTTCCGGCGGCATCATCCATCCGCTTTCCCATCTTGCCGGAATACCTTTGTATCTCAGCATGGAAATGAAAAGAAATGTCTGCATGCCGCAATCTCCTCTCCTGTTTTTAAGTACATATTCAGGTATATTCGGAATTGTGGAATATTCAAGAGCACCTGTCCATGGAATATTCTCCTTGAACCAGAAATAGAGTTTGCTTACAATAGAAGAGGGATTATCATCGCCGGCGGTGATACTGTCAGCAAGTCGTTTTACCTCGTCAGTAAAACAAATATGAGGAAGCTGCTCGGCAGTATATTTCATATAGTCGTCGGAAGCCTTGTCATAGGGAAGGATTTTAATTTCTGACATCTTAAAATATTGTGCGCTTGAAATATAATCATAGGAAATCTGAAACACGGTGGGAACACCTTTTTTTGACTGTTCCTCCATAAAAATGGAATGATGAATTGCAGTATCAGGCGAAATAATATACTCAGGATCAGATGTGACCAAAAGTTTAACATATTTCTGCCGGGGTCGATCCTCCCTTGGCATGGGCAGCCAGCATTGTAGTTTCTCGCCATCAGGAACAGCATCAGGCTGGACAGTGATTGTATATGTTATTCTCATTTTGACAGGGACAACAGGATTGCTATGATTATCAGAAGATTTTAGCACTTTTTCAGTGTGTTTTAACCTGAAAGCCATTTCAGGATCATTTTCAATATCAAGCAGCCAGCTATCCTTGTCCTCATGAAACTTTTTTATAAGCAGAAGGTTGGAATCAGCTCTCTTAAAGTACTTTTTTTCACCGTCAATCATTCTCCACTCCAGCCAGCCTCTCTTTTCCCAGTATGATTTTTCTTCCAGGGAAAAAGGACTTGTCCGGCTTTCAATTTTTTTAATCTCTTCAGCCTCTGTAATCGAAAAGTCAATATTTATCCGTTGAGCAATCTGGGAGAGAGAATCTGCTATGTGCAGGAACTCTTTATTTTTTATACCGGATTTTTTCAGAGAATCCGTTATCTGGAGAACAGTACTCAGATTTCCAAAATCAAGGTTTTCCTGAATGTCTTCAAGTACCTGGCTGAAGTCGGTTGGTGTTCCACATCCGGATAAAAATACTAAAAGTAAAGCTAAAAAGAATCTGATGTTTTTCATACCGGTTATTTTCGAATGATCAAAGTTAATGAAACTTTGGATCATCGAACGTATAAACTCTGTGTTCCTCTGTGCTTGCTCTGTGTTCCTCTGTGTAAGTTCTTAAATAATTATTACACAGAGTTCCACAGAGAATACACAGAGAGCACAGAGCCAAACCGGTCTCTAATTGATTATCTTATATTTTTTCAGAATCTGCGATGTTGTCATCATAAAATCCATATACTGCGCACGGTGGTATGGAAGTTTATTTTCCGAGTTTTTCTTGGATAGTTTTCCTCTGAAACTTTCGATTGTTTTATAGCCCTTGGAATCCATCCATCTTCCCAGCTCTCTGATCATTGTATTGATTACCTCTATCTGATTCAGATATACAGTGCTTACAATCTGAACACAATCCGCACCGGCAAGGATCATTTTGATGACATCCGAGCCATTCATTATTCCGGTGTTGGTACAAACGGAAGCTTTTGTATTACCATAAAGCAGACCTGCAAAACGTAAAGGCAGCCTATTGTCTTCACTGTTACTGAGACTATAGGGAAAGTGATGCTCTTCAGCCTGGATGTCAATGTCAGGTTGAAAAAGCCTGTTGAACAACACAAATGCATCTGCACCGGCATTTTCAAGATAAGAAATATGTTTCAATGGATTTGTATGGTATGAGCTTAGTTTTACTGATACCGGAATGTTGACCGCAGCCTTAATATCCCTGAGAATACGAACCTGTTTATCTTCAATATTTTCAGATTCACCATCCATATTTTCAGGTACTGAATAAAAGTTTAGTTCAAGGCCGTCAACTCCGGTGTCCTCAATTTTTTTAGCATACTCAATCCATGTTTCCTCCAGAACAGCATTAATGCTGGCAAACAGTGGTATGGTTATTGAATCTTTGGCCTTTTTGAGAGCACACAGGTGTTCCATTATATCAGGAGTACC
Organism: Bacteroidales bacterium; assembly: GCA_003157075.1. GTDB lineage: Bacteria > Bacteroidota > Bacteroidia > Bacteroidales > VadinHA17 > LD21. The sequence continues at coordinate 6,306 of PMIL01000110.1, forward strand.
GCTTATAGATACCGGGAAAAGGTTTACCATCTCAGCATTCCGGTCAGAATATTCGGTTTTTCTTTCAAACATTTCCAGATTCTCAAGTTGTATCTGTTCTTCAAAAAGTGATTTGTATACTACTGCAGCAGCGCCGGCTCTCTCGATTCTTTTCAGATTGTCAATATCAGTTACAATATTGCTGGCTCCAATTATTACAGGATTCTTTAGTTCAATCCCCATATAATGTGTTCTTAAATCTGCCATGGTCTTAATATTAAGGGTTATTTAGTAAAAATATAATTTTCACAAATCATGATTTTGAGTTTTTCATAGTGCGTTTTTATTAAGTCTTTAACAAAATGGAATGCAAAAGGTTTTCTTATTAGCATAAGATGTTATTTAATAGGTAAAAATTACCCGGTAATTCCTAAATTTGAAAATCGATTAATTCAAAATAACCTTACCCTGGAAAAATGAAAAGACTTGGATTTCTTGTATTACTGCTCACTGCTTTTATTAAAGTTCACAGCCAGGACGAAAAGATGAATTTATTCATTGATAATNNTGTAAATGAACAGACACAGAAGAAAATTCAGCTGGGCCAGATCGGGGGTATGCTGAATGGTTTCTCCGTATCCTCAATGAGAGCTTTTCAGGATATAGCAGTAAAAGAATCTCCCAATCATATACCGCTCCTGTTTGGAATGGATGTTATTCACGGGTATCGCACAATATTTCCTATACCATTGGCTATGAGTTGTATGTGGGANNCTGCAATGGTCAAAGGTTATCAGGGTAATGATCTCTCCCTGAATAATACAATGATGGCTTGTGTAAAACATTTCGCATTGTATGGGGCTGCTGAAGCGGGGCGTGACTATAATACAGTTGATATGAGCAGGCTTACCATGTATAATGATTATCTTCCTCCATATAAGGCAGCCGTGGAAGCCGGCGCCGGCAGTGTTATGACATCATTCAATGTAGTGGATGGTATTCCATCCACTTGCAATCATTGGCTCCTTACTGAACTTCTGAGGAACCAGTGGAGTTTCAAAGGATTTGTAGTGACTGATTATACAGCTACCAATGAAATGATTAATCATGGAATGGGGAATCTGCAGGAAGTTAGTTCGCTGGCATTAAAAGCAGGCACCGACATGGATATGGTTGGCGAAGGATTTCTTACAACTCTGAAAAAATCACTCGANNTATCGTTATATGAATGAAACAAGAGCAAAAGCAGAGGTCATGACTCCTGAAAATCTTCAGTCAGCCAGAGAGATAGCAGAACATTCCATAGTACTGCTTAAAAATGATAAGCATTTGCTTCCTCTGAAAAAATCCGGAACTATTGCTGTGATTGGCCCTCTTGGTAACAGTAAAGGTGATATGCTTGGTACATGGGCAATGGGTGGTGACCCGGGGAAGATAGCTACAATAGTGGATGGATTAAAAACTATCGGAGGGAAAGGAGTCAATGTACTTTACTCACAGGGTTCGGAGTTCACTGATAATCCACAATTGGCCAAGAGTTCAAACCCTCTTGGGGTGCAGGGACAACAAGCTTCTAAAAAACCCGTTCTGACTCCGGAACAAATGCTGAGTGAAGCATTACAGATTGCTAATAAAGCTGATGTCGTAGTTGCTGTTCTTGGAGAACCTTCATCCTGGTCAGGAGAAGCATCGAGTCTCTCCGATATTGGGATTCAAAAGGTTCAGCAAAATCTTCTCAAGGCTCTTTTAAAGACCGGGAAACCAGTGGTTCTTGTCCTCATAAACGGACGTCCGATGACATTAGGATGGGAGAACGAAAATGTCAGCACAATTCTTGAAGCCTGGGCTGGTGGTACCGAAGCAGGAAATGCTGTGGCTGATGTATTGTATGGTAATTTTAATCCTTCAGGCAAACTGACTACAACATTTCCTTTAAATGTCGGACAAATCCCTCTTTACTACAATCACAAAAATACAGGACGACCATATGATCCTAAAAACAAATTTACATCAAAATACCTCGACACTCCGAATGAACCTGTTTATCCGTTTGGATACGGATTGAGTTATACCAGCTTCACTTACAGCGATATCAGATTAAACAAAACCCAGTTGCAGGGGAATGAAACTCTTACAGCTTCAGTTAATCTTACCAATTCTGGTAAAGTTGCAGGAGAAGAGGTTGTCGAACTATATATACAGGATCCTGTTGCATCAGTTTCGCGTCCTGTGAAAGAGTTGAAAAATTTTAAAAGAGTCCTGCTTCAGCCCGGTGAAGTAAAGGAGGTAAGTATGGACATTACAATCAAAGATCTTATGTTTTATAATAGTGATCTGAAATATGACTGGGAACCAGGTGATTTTATCATATACGTGGGTACCAACTCACGGGATGTAAAATCGGCCAGAATTAACTGGATAAAATAAATTATTATTATGAAGTCCTGCATCTTAATTATTGCATGTTCCAGTCTGATACTTACATCTTGTTTTCAAAAGAGCGATGGTCCGGTTGATCTGGTAAATCCAAATATAGGTGGTATCAGTCCTTTATTGGAAACGACGGTTCCTCTGGTTAATTTGCCAAATAGTATGATGCGTATTCATCGCATCCCCGGTAATTACCAGGCTGAAAAGATTAAAGGATTTCCGTTTATCCTTTGCGGACATCGCAACGGTTCAGCAGGATTGCTGATGCCTTCAAGCGGAAAACGAACCGCAGATCCCGAATTATGG
>PMIL01000116.1 GCA_003157075.1 Bacteroidales bacterium
TGTTTCACTTTTGCCTGTTAAACCATTCACTGCCGGGAAAGCCGCAAAAATATGGAAGACGAAGGAGAGTGAAGCCAGGTTGATTTTAAATGATCTTGCCGATCGTGGTATATTGACCGATGCTGAGAATAATGGTGATGTTTTTTATTCAATGCCTCCGCCGATGGCAGGATTCTTTGAGTTCTCGCTTATGAGATACCGGAATGACATTGATCAGAAAACTCTTTCGGAACTCTTTTACCAGTATCTGAATGTTGAAGATGATTTTATCAGGGATCTTTTTACCCATGGAGAGACTCAGCTAGGCAGGGTGTATGTAAATGAAGAAGCGCTTTCGACAGAGAATTCCCTCCATATTCTTGATTATGAAAGAGCCTCGGAAGTGATCAGGACTGCCAGCCATATAGGGATAGGTTTATGTTATTGCCGTCATAAAATGGAACACCTGGGTAAAAATTGTGATGCTCCCATGGATATTTGCATGACATTTAATGGGAGTGCATCTTCATTAACACGTCATGGTATTGCCAGAAAAGTCGACAGACTGGAAGGACTGGATCTTTTACAGAAGGCAAGAGAATCAAACCTGGTTCAGTTCGGAGAAAATGTAAGGGAGAATGTAAACTTCATCTGCAATTGTTGTGGTTGCTGCTGTGAAGCTTTAATTGCCGCAAGACGCTTCGGTTTTTTGCATCCGGTTCACACTACCAATTATCTTCCTTCAATAGATGAGGAGAATTGCAATGGATGCGGAAAATGTGTGTCATTATGCCCTGTTGAGGCAATGGTGTTGGTTTCTTCAAATGACCCGGCTAAACCTCTGAAGAAAAAGGCAAAGCCGGAAGAGGATATTTGTTTGGGATGCGGAGTCTGTCTCAGAGGTTGTAATAAAGACGCAATAAAACTTATTTCAAGAAAGGAACGGGTAATAACACCTTTGAATTCTGTTCACAGAGTGGTATTGATGGCAATAGAAAGGGGCAAACTCCAAAACCTGATATTTGACAATCAGATCCTTCTCAGTCACCGGGCTCTGGCTGCAATACTTGGCGTTATCCTGAAACTGCCGCCTGTTAAGCAGGTTCTGGCCACACAACAATTTAAATCAAGATATCTGGAAGGACTAATCAGGCGGCATGTAAATATCTGAAAGATCAAAAATTATTTCCGGATTGGAATTCTATTTTTGTCCACTATATTTGGCGCTTTCAAATAGGCGTAAAAAATAAAGGGCATATGTTTAGTTTTCTGAAAAAGATTTTTGGCGAAAGAGTAAACATTCAGGAGTTAATTTTGAATGGCGCAACAATTATTGACGTTCGGAGTAAAGAAGAGTTTAAGCTTGGACATCTTAAAAATTCTGTCAATATACCACTTGACAAATTAAGTCATGGGTTAAAAAAACTGGATAAAAACAAGCCAATAATTACCTGTTGTGCATCGGGAATGAGGAGCGCATCTGCCAGGAGTATGTTAAAATCAAACGGTTTTGAACAGGTGTACAACGGAGGTTCATGGACAAGCTTAAGAAAATTTAAAAATTGAATATAAGCCATGTGCTTTTAAGTCAGACAAAGGAGCAGATCTGAGTGCTGGAATGGATTCCCGGATATTTTCATATATCATCTTCAATTCGATACAATAGGCCAACTGTATTCGCGTTGTAAATGGTAATATTTTTTTATTAGTTGGCATTCAGCTTTATTTTTAAGTAATTTGCCAAAAAAACAGACACTGAAAATCTTCTAATATTCGCTATAGTTATGGAAAAGCACACTAAGTTAAAATTGATGTCCTTTATTGCACTGTTTAGTATGGTAATGGTTTTAAATTCATGTAAAAAGAAAGATACAGCACCAATAATTGTTGCTGCCCCGCAGGCTAATACATCAGCCGCGTCGTATATTGGCCAAAAATGGGCAGTCCTTAATGGCATTGTAAATGCGAATAATGAGAATTCGATAGCTTCTTTTGAGTATGATACAACAACGGCATATGGACACACCATAAATGCGGCTAAAGATACTGTAGTTGGAAGTACAAGCGTTCTTGTGAGTGTAGGTTTAAGCGGGTTAACGATAAATACAACTTATCATTACCGGTTAAAAGCGGTAAATTCAAAAGGTACGTCTTATGGCGACGATTTATCATTTACAACCGCAGCTGAAAAAGTTAATATCATACTTTTCAATCCTGCTCTTACATACGGTTCTGTCAGCGATAATGATGGTAATACATATAAAACCATAAAGGTCGGCTCACAGACATGGATGGCAGAAAATCTTAAATCAACTAAATTCAACGATAATACTCCAATTCCTTTCGTTACTGAAGTAGCTATATGGTCGGCATTGAGTACAGCTGCCTACACCTGGTATAATAATGATTCAATTGCTTATGGTGCATTGTATAACTGGTATGCTGTAAATACCGGTAAACTATGCCCGGCAGGCTGGCATGTACCCTCGGATGATGAATGGACAGAACTAACTACAAATCTTGGAGGAGATAGTATTGCAGGCGACAAAATTAAAGAGACAGGTATAGTCCATTGGGTAACTCCAAACATAGGAGCCACCAACGAAAGCGGATTAACTGGTCTTCCTGGCGGATACCGTTCTAATATCGGTACTTTTGGTAACATAAAAAAGATCGGTTATTGGTGGTCCTCCACCAGCTTTAACAGCGTTGACGCCTATTATCGGTTCATATCATCCGATTTTGAACCTGTTGTCAGAAGCAACAGTAGTCAGAAAGGAGGATTTTCTATCCGTTGTGTGATGGATAATTGATGTTAACTTTCAGGAATCTGCACTTGGTTTCAAAATAAATCAGCCCAATATTATGAAAACGTATTTTCAAAAAATCTTATCAATTGCTGTCTGGTTGATAGTAGCTTATCTGGGTATTGCTTCGGCATCAGCGCAGACTTTGTGGGTTACTGCAAAAAGCAATAAGGATGTTCTGAAAATTTCAACTTTGTTCACTGCTCAGGATGTCCGGGATTTTCTCTCAAATCCTTCAGGTCTAGATAATGCTGTAAACTGGTGTAAACAAACCGGTATTACAAGAGTTTTCATTGAGTCATTCAGAGGAGGATATTATGCAGATCATGAATCAATGATCCAGGCCAAAGAACGATTTCTAAAAGAGGGTTTTGATGTTGCAGGTTGTGTGACCACAGTAAAGGTTGGGAAGCCGGGTGCAGGTGGATGGGGCATGACTTCCTGCTATACCAATAAAAAATCGACCGATGAACTTGAGAAGATATTTAAAGAAACAGCTTCAATATTTGATCTGATAATGATTGATGATTTCTTGTTCACAGAGTGTGGTTGCGAAGATTGTGTTGCTGCGCGCGGAGATCAGTCATGGTCAAAATTTCGCTGCGACCTCATGGTCAGCACATGCCGGGAGCATATCCTCAAACCGGCAAAAGCTGTCAATCCAAACGTAAAAATAATTATCAAATATCCACTCTGGTACGATTCATTCCAGGATCGGGGTTATGAAGTGGTCCGCGAATCAAATGATTTTGACTTTACATGGATAGGTACTGAAACCCGCGACTACGATTATGATGTCAGACCGGGCGGGGAAGCACAATACAATGCCTACTTTATTTCAAGATGGATAAACCTCGTAAGCGGTGGTAAAAATGGGGGAGGATGGGTTGATGCACTTGGCACTACACCTAAATTTTATCTTGAGCAGGCACGGCAGACAGTTCTTGGAAATGAAAGGGAGATAATGCTGTTCCACTACGGAAGTCTTCAGGACAAGACAAATGAATATGATGGAAAACCCGGTACCCCGCTGGCAGACATTGAAGCTTTCAGAAAAGAGCTTCCCGGATTGTTTGAGCTGGCAAAGATAGTAAAAGACAAACCGATCACCGGTATTCATATGCCTAAGCTGCCGAACAGCGAGCCATTAAATGAACAGTATATTTTCAGCTTCCTGGGAATGCTGGGTTTTCCGCTTGTTCCGGATAATCAGATTAATACATCCGCCTCATCTGCTATCTTCACAGTTCATGCCCTTAAAGAACCGGGCTTTTCGGTTAAACTCCAAACAATGCTTAATGCAGGGAAACCGGTAGTGATAACTGACGGATTGGCAGAATTGCTAAGCAACCAGACTCTACTTGAAAATAAAAACCTGACCATTCTTAAAGTCGGGAAGGATCCAAAAAAACTTTTGAAACTTTCACGTGAAGAGCTGAAGCCTCTCAGGGATAAACTGCTTGCTCCTCTGGGAATGAAATTTGATGCTCCAAATAAAGTTAGCTTGTATCTGCTTGGTTCAAATTATATTGTTATAGAGAATTTCAATGATATTAAAGTCGACGCAACACTGGATCTGCCTGTTGTCACTGATTTCCATAAAACATTAATGCTGCCGGATGATGGTATTGCTACCGTATCACAAAACAAGAATTCAATAAGTATTAAGGACCTTTCTGCCAGAACTCTGGTGGTTTTGCAGTATAAGTAAAACATGTTGGTTATCTGTGCTTCATTAATTTTAATGTGGCAGGATTATGAAATTTTTTCACCCATATCGAATAGACAAACGTCTGTCCCGCCTGTGCAGGATAACAAAGGAGCTATAATGAGTTCTGACCAGAGCCGATTATTTCTCAATGACTAATAGTTCTCCTTCTGACATGCATAATAAAGTCAATCTCTGAACGTTTTATATCTGATTGTCAGCAGATACAATAACTAAATATTTTCAAAAAAGGGAAATTCAATATATACTGCTTTTTCAACGCCCCTTGCAGGACCTGAGAATTGCAAAACATTTACTAACAATTTTAAGATGCCAGATATGAAAAAAGCAAAAACGATTATCACATTAGGTGGTGTTTTTATTCTTTTATTTTTTTTTGGGAGTATATCGGGCAATTGTGATTATAAGAAAGGATCAAATTCTGACCGGGTTAGTTCACAATCTCCGCAAACAGCTACGAAATCTACACAAACGACTACAAAGACCAAGCAGACTACTTCAAAATCCGGACAAACAAATTCAAAATCCAAAAAGATTACTTCAAAATCTACAAAAACAGCCCCAATAACTCAACCGGTTGTAAAAAGCAAAGATACTGAAACAGTAAGGATCGGGACACAGAACTGGGCTATTGCAAATCTGAATGTGAGCACCTTTAGAAACGGAGATTCGATCCCTCAGGCAAGAACTAACAAAGAATGGGTTGCAGCCGGAGATGCTGGAAAACCTGCCTGGTGCTATTATAATAACGATCCTTCAATTGGTAAGATATACGGCAAATTATATAACTGGTATGCAGTAAATGATCCAAGGGAGTTAGCTCCTTCAGGATGGACTTTGCCATCTGATGCTGATTGGACGTTGTTGATTAACTTTTCAGGGAGACAAGGTGCTGCGGGCTCTAAAATAAAAAGCAGTGTCAGATGGAGTGAAGGAAGTAATGGGACCAATGAAACCGGGTTTACAGGTTTCCCATCAGGCTATCGTGTTGAGAACGGTACATTTGTCAACATTGGCAATATAGGTATTTGGTGGAGTACGACAGAAAACAATCCTCTGAGTGCCTTTGACCACTACCTCTCACAAAGCAGCAGTGTAGGCAGGAGCAACAGTCCCAAACAACGGGGGGAATCGGTGCGTTGCCTGAAGAAATAGTACCACGCACCGTGAGGTTCTCCGATACTGCCTCCTATGGACGATACATTGATAATTTTCCCGGAATGTTGTTTCCGCATGTACGGAAGTACCAGTTGTATCAATCGTGAACATCGGTGCCGGATAATATTTCTTAATTAACAAATTTTGACTGCTAAAAGTTTTTCTCGTCCTGTGAAAAGCTCATTAATCCTTCAATTTAAATACTCTGACTTATGCTTGTCGGGGTCATTGGGTTTTCGGCAAATTAAATTAACTTTGGTAATAATTGAAGATTTTATGAGATGTTATCCAAGGTAAAAACTTCTTGGTTATTGAGTAGCCTATTAACCCTGTTTCTGGTTTTTTTCACCTGTAATATTATTGCTCGCTCTCATAATTTGCCCTCTTTGGATTCCGTCAATTTAAATACCAGATTTCCTGAAAAAGCAAATCAGGAAACAGTAAGGAATCTTAGACCATCAACAAGTTTTTATAAGACAGATAGTGTTTTTTCATTTCAGTCTCCTAAAGGATATATCCCTTCATTATATTACAACTTTGGAGAACAGGTAACAGCTCCATTTAAATTCAAAGCAAAACAATGGTTAATCACCGGTGCTGCTGCATGCATAACTGCTACACTCATACATTTTGACAATGATATCGATAAATGGGCTCGCGTCCAAAAGCAAAATCATAACTGGGTCAATAAATCTTCGCCTGTTATTACCCAGTTTGGCAGCACTTACGCTATTTCTTCTGTTACAGCAATAGGTTTAATATGTGCTGCGTTCAAAAAACAAAAGGGAGTTCAGACAAGTTTACTTGCAACACAGGCACTTATCACTTCAGGTGCCTGGGTCCAGCTTATTAAACATTTGACAGGAAGAGAGGATCCAAGTGCTTCATATGTTTACAGCAAAAAACCTGGAGGTCAGTGGTGGGGTCCATTTGCACAGTACGATCAGGACCTGCCTGTTTATAAATCGGTCAGTTCTTTTGATGCTATTCCGTCAGGACATGCCGCTGCCGCATTTTCAATCGCAACAGTATTTGCGTCGCAATATAATAATACAAAAGCAATCCCTATAATAAGTTACTCAATGGCTACCCTGGTTGGCTTTTCCCGATTAACCGAACATGCGCACTGGGCATCAGATGTTTTCGTAGGAGGGTTAATAGGTTATGTATGCGGCAGGCAAGTTGTAAAAAGGTTTAATAAAATACATCAGAATCCTTCTGCCCTTTTGTCAGCAGAATCAAAAATCAAACCTGAATTCACATTTATTCAGAATGGGAATCAGGCAGGATTCCTGATAAGATGGTAGGAGTTCTTGAGGATATTATCATTATGACTCACTGATAAGGTTTCACTCAGGAAGTCTGATTACTGCTTTACAATTATTTGTACGGGAAATAGATCCCGCAATAGACTCCAATATTGTAACCTGAGATATGGTCTCTGTAACCTATGTTGTATTCGAAGTAGGGTGATAGTACAAACCTTCCAAAGTACTTATTCAGCTGAACTCCTGAGGCAAAACTCAGTTGTTCGCCTCGGTACTCAGTATCTGAATGATTATTGTACACATAAGCATATTTATATCGCAAAAGACTTAAATATGGCGAGATATCCAGATAGTTTTTCAAAGGAATATGATAAGAAATGTGTTCAAATGACATAGCAATAATTGCTACAGAAAAAAAGAAATCAGTAAGGCTGCCTTCCCCATCTCCAAAAGAAAATTCCTGATTCCTGAAGAATGATCCGGATGCAATCAGACATAATGGCAACCCAATTATACCTGGTCCTGCATGAATGTAATCACGGCCAAAAACCATATCTGCATCGATACTGATTTTTTTACCAAGGAATACCTGAAATTTTAATCCGCCGGCGAATTGAACTCCTTTGGGAGTATTAAGGAGAATATTTGGAGAGGCTGAGACGATCAACTCACCTGCCCTGTGATTATTTCGGGTGGTGTCAGGTTTATAATACTCAAACTGTGAATAAGTTACCAAACAGGAACAAAGCTGGAACACGATAAAAACCAACCTGAGCTTTTTCATTGGGATGGATCTCAATTTTCAGATACCAGTATATATATAATCTGCAATGTCAATATAATACGCTTATTTTTGAATTATTACTAAAATTACTAAATCTCCGGTATGAATGCAATAAAAAGTAATTCAGCCAGGTAATATTAGCCTTTAAATATTCTGGTAAAGTCAATGTAACTCAGTATAAAAATTATCACGAAACAAATCAGACTATTAATTAGAAAATCAGAGAGATACCTGTGAGCATCCGGAATAAAATTACACATTAAAAGCGGTGAAGCATAAGGTAGGTAAATGATGCTTTCCCAATGACCAATAAACATACTGACAGCAATTACCGCACCTGCCAGACCAATGCCGATGTTCAAAAAAAGATTCTTTAAACGGAAACTCAGCCAGAAATGAATTGCCATTAGTCCCAGAACTGATATGAAGGATTTTACCATAAAAGAACCAATTCCTGATTCTACAGAATGATAAAAATAAGTGGGTTTGAATATTAAGAAATTGAATTCACTTTTCCATAAACTTAATAGTAATCCACCTGATAAAAAGAAAATGAGCATCAGAGTGTAGAACATCAGGATAAGACTGATTAAAATCAAATATTTGCTAAAAAAGATCTTCGTTTTTGATATTGGTAATACAAAAATATGTTTCCATGTATTGGATTTATGCTCAATATTCAATAGCAGAGCTATCAACAATACAATCAATAATGGAAGAAAGAAAAAATGCACTCCGTTAAATCCCTTTCTGAAATATTCATTCCATGGATTTACTCCTGCATGAGGCAGATAATCTTTCCACTGATAAATAATATTTAACAGGAAAAAGAAAGGGATAAACGCTGCTCCCAGGACAACCAGCCATATTGCAAAGGAATTTTTGATTTTTTTAAATTCAACACGATAAGATATTATTAGTTCATTCATTTTGATAGTTTATAATTTTGGTGAAACCGGTCATGGTTCAGGGCTCAATAAATCAGATAGCATCATTTTACAACATAGTTATTTGTCATTCCTAAAAAAAGCTGCTCCAGATCGTTGTTAACAATAACAGCTTTATAAACATCTATGTTATTCACAACTAAATCATGGATAATCTGCGCAACATTTTCTTTTGATTCACAGGTAATTATTAAATCATTAGCAATCCGGCTGACCTGATACTTTTGCCCAAGCACTTCAAGCGCTCTCTGATTATCATTGGTTTCAATTGACAACTCAGACTTATAAGCTTTAAGTTCACGAAGCTCACTGATGGTTCCCTGATACAATAATTCACCCATGTTAATAATACCAATGTGCGTAACTATCTTTTCGATTTCTGACAAAAGATGACTTGACAGGAAAATGGTTGTCCCGGATTCTTTGTTGATACGCGTGAGAAGGTCACGTATTTCAACTATCCCATTAGGATCTAATCCATTAACCGGTTCATCCAGTATCAACAGATCAGGTTCTGCCAGGAGTGCAATGGCGAGTCCCAATCGTTGCTTCATCCCCAAAGAATATGTACTGACCTTTTTCTTGGCGGCGTTTGATAACTTTACCAGTTCTAAAACCTCAGGTACTCTTTTCTTGCTGACTTTTCTGATGGCACGTGTAATGTCCAGGTTGTCATAACCTGATAAATGCTCATATAAAGAAGGTTGTTCTATCAATGATCCGATCCGGGTAAATATTTCCGACCTGTTTCTTCGGAGTTTCATACCAAAAAGTTGTACTGAATTTTCCGGGTCGCTTAACAACCCAAGAAGTACTCTTATTGTTGTAGTTTTTCCTGCCCCGTTTGGACCTAAAAAACCATAGATCGAACCTTTATCTACTCTTAAATTAATATTCCTGAGAATTTTTTGTTTTGAATTGAAGCAAAACTCAAGATTTTGTGTTTCAATAATTAGTTCATTTGCATTCTTCATAATTAACTACAGGGAGAATTTTTAAAGGTTTTAGGATTTTGAGTACCGGTTTCCCGTTTTGAGGGTTAAATTTATGAAATAACAAGTTAAAGTGTTTACATGAGCATAAATTTTGTAACTAACGAGCAATTATATAAGCAGGCTATTGAGCCTGTTGCCGGTGCAAACTCTTTCGTATGGATAGGTACGGCTGATATCAAAGATTTACATGTGCACTTTAAGGGAACTGTACAATCTTTTTTATCTGTACTAGATAGTTTAGTAAAGAAGAAAGTAGCCATTCGCCTTCTGCATGCAAAAGAACCTGGAGTCAACTTTCGAAAAAGTTTTGATAAATATCCATTGCTATGGGAAAATATGGAGAGGCAGCTATGCCCAAGGATTCATTTCAAACATATTATTATTGATGGCAGGTATGCGTATACAGGTTCTGCAAATCTTACCGGAGCAGGATTAGGAATAAAAAGCATAAATACACGCAATTTTGAATCAGGATTCGTTACAACCAATCCTGAAATAGTTAAGGCTGTTATGAGCCAATTTGATGATGTCTGGATGGGGAAATACTGCAAGAACTGTAAGAAAAAAGTCTATTGTAATGACCCTATTCTTTAATAAATATTTAAACAAAAAATACCCGGTCTGATTATCTTTCTTTTCCTAAAAGTTAAGTTTTGGAACAATGTTATCTTTTCAATAAAAACCTTTTCAGGTTTAAATACAGCAGATAAAGCAGCGGTTCTATATCTTTCGAACATAGTAGATTTCAAATTGTTATATTGCCGGAGACCAGAAACCAATGAAAAACGGGGCGAATCCGAAAAGCCATATGAGTAGGAAAATTTAAAATTTATTCTAATGAAAAATATACTTGTTCAATTCAATCAGATTGACTTCACCGTTCAAAGGTATGAGCAAACAATTAAGGATTTAAAAGCAGCAGGAGCCGGGAGCCCTCCAGGTCGCCTCTATCATGTCGCAACACTTCAACCTTCCGGTATGCTTGTTACAGACGTATGGGAATCAGAAGAAGCCTTAAATAAATTTTCTGAAACACTTATTCCTATTCTAAAGAAGAACGGAGTCACTCCGGCACCACCTGTCTTTCATCAGGTACATAATATTATTTCAAAATAATTATCTAAGCCTATTCAACCGGCGGGCTTTTTTTAACTGTTCGTCCGGTTCATTTAGTTTAAAGAAAAAGAGGAGTCCAGAAACCTCTTAAAAAACGGGGCGTATTCTGAAAAGCCTCAAGAGTAGGGAAAATAAAATACAATAAAATGAAAACAGTAATTATAACTCATGAAGTAAAAAATTATTCTGACTGGAGAAAAGTATATGATGCAGATGAGGTAAATCGCTCAAAAGCAGGTCTTAAGTTAATCGGAGTATTTCAATCTGTAAATAATCCAAATCTNNCCTGATGCTAAGATTTTAAACAAAGTGTAATTAATTTTCTAATACAGACGGGCTTAAGAAATTAGGATGAACTTATGTATAAGGACATCCTGATTTTAGCTTCCGGTTGTCCTCTCCCTTCTTCGATTTGTTAATAGGAGCGAATGAGGTATTACTCAGTCGTTCAGATCTCAGGCTCACTTCTCAATATACCTGTAAAATAACAGCCTCATTATCTCATAATTGAAGAAAAATCTTGAGACTTAAAAAAGATAGCTGATCCCGAATTTGCCTTCTGAAAAGGCATTGCCTCCCCCAACTTCAAAGTTCAGCCCAAAATTATTGTTGATATAATATCTTCCACCTATCTGAGCTCCCAGACCAAGCCCAGAAGAACCATTGCCGGGGTAATTTGAATTTGTTGACCAGAAGTAGTATCCAAGGTTTAATCCTGCATAGAAATCCCAGTTTCGCGGAATTTCCAGAACTCTGTTAAAGTGATAGTTCACATTTCCAGATAAACCGGTTATTATGCTGTTATATCTTGATCCGGTATAGTTTTGATTATAAGATCTGAAAGAACCCTCTATGCCAAAAGAAATGTCTTTGTGAATTCCAAAATCCAATCCGACATACACAGGAACACCCCATCCCGATAAACCGATACCTGCATTTAACTGGTTCCTTTTATCCTGTTTATTTTGAGAATTTACTGCTAAAAGTGTGATGAATAATAAAATGACGATCGTAATTGGTTTTTTCATTTTTTAGGTTAGATAAAATAATGATGAACAAATACTTTTCACAAAGGTGGCATGTCTTCTTACGTAAGTGTTATATAATTTTAGAATAAAGTTGTATCATTCACGCGAACATTATTTGCAAAGTGAGCATATCCGAATCATTTTTGATTAATATCTTATGATTCTTTAAACTCTGTATAAGAATGAATTATAACGGGATGAAAAGATACGTTTAAAAAAACCGCAACAAATATTACCTTTACACGTAGAACAACTATATACATTGTTGTCAGTAAGAGAATTTCAAACAAATCGTTCGCTTTATTAAACTAATAATGATATGATGAACACTTTTAAGAATTTTCGAATTTTAATCTTGTTACCCTTGTTTCTTTTAGCTCCGGCTCTCTCAAAGGCTCAAACGGATAAAAAACAGGCTGAATTAAAGAAACTTGAAACAAGTCTTGCTGCTGCCAAAGCTAAAGTCGCTATGAATGAACGTCAATTAAATACTTCAGATTCTCTCATTACTCTGGGAAATCAAATGATCGCCGAGTCTAAAACTGAGAACAAAGCTATTGAAGCTGACCGCAAAAAACTTGATAAAGACAATGCTGCCAGCCGAAAATCCCTTACAAAGCTTTCAACTTCTAAAGATAAGGATGAATCACTAAAGGCTAAAGCTGATCTGAAAACCCTTGATGTGCAATATAAATCTGATTCCAAAACCTTAAGCACTCGTATCAGGGATGTTACAAAAAAGATGTCAACAGGAAATGCAAACTTAACCAGGGGAAAAGCAGGCAAAAAAAATGCACAGGATGCTCTCAAAATTTCCCGGAAGACACTTGATCTTGCTCAGGAGAAATATGATAATGCATCTTCTTCAGGAGACAATTCAACTTCAAAAGAGAAGAAAAAGAAATAAACGGGAAGCTTTAGTGCCTTATCAGTTTATTTCTGACAACAATTGTAATTGGCAATTACCGTTACGCGAATATTTATTCACGCAGGAGACTGTCAATAATTTGCTGTTCCGGAGCTGTTAAAGGGATTACCTTGTTGAAGTGGGTCCAATCAGGCTCTGTTCGCTCAACTCCTTCCCATTTGTAAACGTCTGAAAATTTTCCGCCGTATATTAACTTATCCATTGTATAATACTTGAAAACATGAACAAGACTTCCTGAATTGGAATCATAACCTGAAACAGTCGTGCGGATCAAAGATGTCTGAGGATTTGATATCAATGATTTCATTTGTTGAAGAGTAGTTATGTTTTCCTCTCCATCCAGACGGATTTCCAGGTACCATGTCATCTCTACCAAAGGGGCATTAATTTCCCGTCTGGATAAAGTCCGTTTGACATTGTTGTCAATCTGAATTAATTCGACTGTTGCGGTGCAATCGATTAAGTTTTTTCCTTTATTGCCAACACGGAAAGAAAGATAAATACGTTCACTTCTGTACCGGATAAAAAAATTATCAGTCAACAGGATATCATTGGGCCTCTGCAGAAATTTGTAAGCAATATAGCCGCCAAAAACCGGGAAGAAAGTCAGCTCGATACATGATTCTATAAAAACAATTAAATGTCCTGCTCCTGTTTTAGGAATAATATCACCATATCCAATTGTAGTGAAAGTAACAGCGCTAAAGTAAATGTAATCAAGGAAATGAAAAGTATTCTGTCCTGATGCAAACTTAAAGTCTAGTGAGTCATAAAAATAATATAGCAGCCCGAAAACCAGCGTTACAACAAAATATATTGCGACGCCTTTCAGAACAGCAATCAGGATCCGGTGTGACAAAATAGAGGAAGCAGTATTAACAATTGTCTTTTTAATTCGTTTTAAATCCATTATAAGGAGACTTCAATTAAGGGTTAGGCCTGAAATGACATTTTTGGGTATTAATTTAATAAAAAAAGTTGATAAATAGCTTAATCTCATTTTCAAAGAACAGTAAAACCAATTAAGACTATTTTATGAGGCGATAGGTATGAGTTGTGCGGCGCGAGATATGAGGATTGATGTTGAGCAACCCTCCCTGCCATTTCGCTAATTCTTCGATAGTCAAAAAAAACGTTGGAAACTGAAAAATATTAGTAATGAGGATTATGGCCTGAACTTTTATTGGAGACTCTTCGCGAAGGGGCTAAGGTCTAGCAATGAACTTAATCAGTGCAAAACTGTTTAATGTAAACTGTTCAAAACTTAATGGATGAATAGTTTATTTGCAATATCTTTTAATAAACCACCTGTAAATGGATATATTAATGATTAAAAATATGGTTTGTCATCGGTGCATAATTTCAGTCGAAGACATTTTAAATAAATCTGCAATACCTTACCAAAAAGTAATTTTCGGGGAGATTCATTTAACAAATAAGTTGAACCCGGAACAAAAGGAAACCCTTGCTGCAAAGCTAAAAAATGAGGGATTTGAATTAATTGATAATTACCTGAACGGGTTGATTGAAAAGATCAAGTTACTTGTCATAAAGAGAGCACGGAATGAGGTTGATAAAAAAGAAATCAGGCTCAACCTTTCAATCTGCCTTTCAGAAGAACTACATTATGAGTACACCCATCTGAGTAGTCTATTCTCAGAAGTAGAAGGGAGAACTATCGAGAATTTTTTTATTGAGCAGCGGATTGAAAAAGCAAAGGAGCTCATCTTCTACGGGCAGATGACTCTTTCTGAAATTGCTATTGAACTTGACTACAAAAGTTCAGCGTATCTTTCCAGTCAATTTAAAAAAATAACCGGTACCACACCTTCTAGCTTTAAAGAATTAGGAATTGCAAGACAGAAAACTCCCCATAAAGTCTAAACCCAAAATTTTATAATCTTTTCCCAAAGTAGTATAACATCCTTCATAGGTTGAGGATATATTTTTACCCCATCTAATTCATTAATTAAAAATGAAAGCACTAACAATACTTTCTGTATTTATCTTACTATTTATTAGTTGTCAGAGATCTGATAAAAAAGTTATTTCAGCTGAATTTAAAGTCAACAGATCATTATTATCTGATAGTTCATTTGCATCAAGAACCGGCTTTCGCATTAATCCTCCAAAAAATTGGTCAAAAACTGAAAATTACAACTCTGAGCTGCAAAATAAAGTTCTTTATCGCACGGATAATGAATTGCTTGCAATTTATAAATCAGATTCAACAAATTGTGCATTAATAATTTCAGAACTGCCTGAGACTAACTTTGATATTATTAGAGGATTATTGGATAAATCCAATTCTTATCCTATACGAGATTCAATTTGGACTAATGTTCAATCTTCTGTTTTTAGATATAAGACGTATGAAATAATCCAGATAGTTTCTCAAAATTCAAATCTGATAGTTTTTAAATTATTAACTCACAGACTATCAGAATTATATGAGCTAGATTATATTATACCCCGAAGTGAAATAAATATAAATATGCAATCTGTAGAATCCTCAATAGGTTCTCTTAATTAGTTTAATCTTAAAACTTAGAAATTATGAAAACAATAAAAGCATTCTTAGGAATTTTTCTACTTGTATTCTTTCTAACGTCATGCATGAGTCTGACTCATGTTGTCGGAACCGGTGCATCATCCAGTGTCGCTACTGAAAAAAAACAATGGTACGCCCTCTGGGGTTTAGTCCCCATAAATGAAGTTGACTCTAAAGCAATGGCAGGGGGAGCTTCAAATTATACAATAAAATCGAAAGTAAAATTTGTTGATTATGTTATTTCTGCATTTACAAGTGCCGTAACTATAAACGTTCAGACCGTATCAGTACTGAAATAAAGCCTATTGAGGACTCCAGATTGTCTATTAATCAGGGAAAACTATTTAAATGTCCCTGAATACTATCAAAAATTGAATGATATGAAAACATTTTTAGTTATTGCGTTTTATATCAAAACCATTAACTGGGCAAGCGTAAAATAATGGTTCTTAACATTGAGGTACTCTCATGAAAGCAATTGTTTACACTAAATACGGACCACCTGATGTTTTGCAACTCAAAGAGGTGGAAAAACCTGTCCCCAATGAGCATGAGGTACTGATAAAAATATATGCTACATCTGTCACTTCAGGTGACTGTCGTCTGCGAAAGCCAGACCCCTTTGCAATAAGATTTTTCAACGGACTCATAAGACCAAAAAAAATTACAATACTCGGTAATGAACTGGCCGGAGAAATAGAGGATGTAGGTAAAAATGTAAAACTGTTTAGAAAAGGCGATCAGGTTTTTGGGCAGGCAGGAATGAGTCTTGGTACTAATGCTGAGTATATATGTCTCAAGGAAGATGCTGCCCTTGTACTAAAGACGGCCGGTATAAGTTATGAGGAAGCCGCTACAATACCTTTTGGTGGGAATACTGCATTGCATTTTCTCAGAAAAGGGAATATCAGGAGCGGCCAAAAAATTCTTATATATGGAGCTTCCGGAAGTCTGGGCACCGCTGCGGTACAGCTTGCTAAGAATTTTGGAACGGAAGTTACCGGAATTTGCAGTACTGTAAATGTAGAATTAGTCAAATCCCTGGGAGCCGATAAGGTTATTGATTATTCCAAAGAAGATTTTACAAAAAATGGCCAAACCTATGATATTATTTTTGACACTACAGGGAAAAGCCCGTTTTCAGGTTGTATAAAATCATTAAAGCCAAAAGGAATCTATCTCCGAGCTGTCCATATGTCGTTATCAGCTATTATCAGCGGCCTTTGGACATCAATCACATGCAGCAAGAAAGTAATTGGTGGAGTAGCAATCGAGAGTAAGGAAAATCTTTCTTACCTCAAAGTGCTTGTTGAGGCGGGGAAACTAAAACCAGTCATAGATAGACTCTATCCATTAGAACAAATTGCCGAGGCTCACAGATATGTTGAGACAGGACATAAAAGAGGGAATGTAGGTATCAGAGTCCGCATATAAATATCTCTTTCATCGAGCTGAATAATGTTTAAGATGAACTAAACCATAATGCTCAAAAGAGACAACATGACTAGCAAAAACCGTACAAAAACTGAACGAGCTCCGATGAGCTCATTACGAAAGACCTCACTGGTCGCGGGTATATTATACCTGCTGACTTTTGTTTCGATCCCGACCCTGATTCTCTACAGCCAGGTAAAGGGCTCTAATTACATCGTCAGCTCCGGACCGGACAGTCCTGTCATTATCGGTGGTATCCTGGAGATAATCGTGGCCCTTGCCGGCATCGGCACCGCCGTTGTACTTTATCCAGTGCTCAGGAAGCAGAACGAAAGTGCTGCGTTGGGTCTCGTCGCCGCCCGTATTCTGGAATCTGGCACCATCTTCGTCGGCGTGGCGTTCCTTTTGTCAATCGTGACTTTGCGGCAGGCCGGAGCTGGAGCAAACGCGTTGACCACCAGCCATGCACTTGTTGCTCTTTATGACCGCATCTTCCTGCTGGGACAAAGCTTCATGCCAGCAATTTGCGACCTGTTGCTGGGTTTCCTGTTATATAAGTCACGCCTGATACCTCGGGGTCTTTCCCTGATTGGTATTGTTGGAGGCCCAATACTCTTCATTGGCTACTTCGCTATATTATTCAGTCTCATCGGTCAACATGCACCATTGGCAGGGCTGTTTGCAATTCCGGTCGCTCTGTTTGAATTTTCACTGGGGATCTACTTAGTCGTCAAAGGCTTCAAGCCCTCGTCAATCACAGCCGGCATGTGAGGCAATATAAACCTTTCGGGACTGATATCATTATATAAAACACTGGCGGACATCGCCCATGGCAGTAAATGCAAGTCTGTCGCAATTGACAGCCTGGTTAAGATTGGTCTATACAGTTATTGCTATTTTGCACTCACAAATCTCGTTTCTAATGGAGTTTGCTGGAGCACTGCTGTTAATCCAGAAAGTGGAAGCGGTGTTCAAAATTGTCTTTTTAAGTAGTTTGAAGTCCATTATAGGAAGATATTCAATAATGTTAAAGTCTGAAAAGACACTTTTGGGTATTAATTTAATAATAAAAAGTTAATAAACAGCTTAATCTCAAAAACGACCAACTCCATGGTCTCTCACAAGGGAACGTGGGTGGATGGATTTTATATCCGAAATCAGTTGTTTCATATGCGATTGATCATATCTTTATATTATCATTTCATTGTCAGGTGATTTAAATTGTGTAATTAATCTACATTTTAAATATCTGGATTAAAGAAATTTACATCGAAAATCTGATATAAGAATTAATGAAAATGTTTAGCCGGATTGTCCCCAAGGAACAAGTAAGTTCTAATACAAATGCCATGGCAACAGTTAAATATCATCAATTGATGTTCATTAGATTAATTTCAATCCTACTACTGGGAGCTATTACTGTCACTTCAAATCTCGGACAGCAACCTTCTTTAGTTTATAATAGTAATATTCGAAAAAGTAAAATGGTTTCGTTTGATCCGAGGGCTATAACCATTGATGGGGAAAGACAACTTCTCATCAGCGGTGAGATACATTATGCCCGTTCGCCGAGAGAACTATGGCCCCAGTTACTTGATTACAGTAAAGCAATGGGTCTGAATTGTGTGGCCTCGTATGTGTTCTGGGGATTTCATGAACCGAAGAAGGATGTATATGATTTTTCGGGTCAGCGGGATATCGGATACTTTCTTAGACTCTGTAAGGAGCGGAATCTGAATGTAATTCTGCGGATTGGACCATATTCTTGTGCCGAATGGAATTTTGGAGGTTACCCGTCATACCTGCGTCATGAACCTGGTATTGTACTCCGGACTTACAATGTACCTTATATGAATCGTGTGGAGAAATATTTCGAGCATCTGGCAGCTGAGATCCGGCCTTACCTTGCAACAAATGGGGGCCCTGTAATTCTGGTTCAGGTTGAGAATGAATATGCTAATGTGGCTAAACGTTACGGTGAAGATGGACAGCGATATCTGAAGTGGGTGGTTGAACTTACCTCCCGGGTGGGTATTGATGTGCAAAAAATTACCTGTGAAGGCGGTGTTGAGGGTGCAATAGAATGTGTAAACGGATTTTCAATACCATTTGAAAGGAGCATCAGCCATAAGGCAAATAAACCCGATCAGCCATTGATCTGGACCGAGCTCTATCCTGCATGGTACGATACCTGGGGATTTCAGCATCATTTACGCGATGCCCAGAATATGGTTTTTAATATTCTAAACTTTCTTGGGAACGGTGGTACAGGCTGGAATTATTACATGTGGCATGGCGGAACAAATTTTGGACGTACTAGTATGTACCTTCAAACAACAAGTTATGATTTTGATGCACCAATTGATGAATATGGCCGGCCATCACTTAAAGGCCTCTATTTATCCAGGCTTCATGAAGTCTTAAAATCACGAAGCAAAATTATTTTAGAAGGAGAGAGAACTCAGAGAGTACTGCTCTCAGGCATAAAGGAAACAACCTGGATTAGCGGAATGGGGAAGTTGATATTGTTAGTTAATGAATCCGGACAAGAGATTACCGAAAGTGATGTGACCTTGCATGCCAAAAGTGCGCGGTTATTAAATTCTGAAGGGGAAGTTATTTTTGATTCACAGGATGATTTTCAAAAAATCTTATCAGAGGCAAAATTTTCTCCTTGGGAAAGTCTGGGAAAACTCGTGAACTGGAAGGAATGGCATGAACCATTGCCTTCTGAACGAGCCGATGAAGTAATAAGGAGCAAACAACCTGTTGAACAGCTCAGCTTAACACAGGATGAATCAGATTACTGCTGGTATAGCACTAATTTTACAACAACTATAAGAGGTCAGCAGAAGATTGACATAACTTATGGGGGAGATTTTTTCTATATATACCTGGATGGCAAACTTATTACACAATCTCAGCCACCATTTATGGAAAACCGGGGTTTAACTATGCCAGAAGATCCAAATCATCCTTATATTCCCGCCAATGCCCTGGAAGAATTGAAATTACAGGGGTTTAGACACAGTTTTGTCCTCAGTGATGTCGCAGCGGGAACACACCGGCTGGATATCCTTGCTGCATCTTTAGGAATGGTTAAAGGAGACTGGTCAATTTCAGGTTCAATGAATACTGAGAGGAAAGGAATATGGCATGATGTTCTAGTAAATAATAAAGTGCTTACTGAATGGGAAATGCGTCCCTTTTTGATTGGGGAACAATTAAATATATCTGATCAGCAAATAGCAGTGCATTGGAACAGGTCAGACTACGCAAAGCCTTGTACATGGTACAATACAAATTTTCAGTTAGCTCCTGATATGTTGAATTCGGATGATGATTTTAGAATTGACGTCAAAGGACTGGGCAAAGGAATGCTCTATATTAATGGTCACATGCTTGGAAGGTACTGGTTGATAGAGGCCAATGGATGGGGACCAGATGAAAACTGGCAAAGCCCGGTTAATGATGGTTTGAGTCTGGCACCTCCCGGAAAGCCTACACAGAGATATTATAATATGCCGAAAGCCTGGTTGAAAGAAATTAATCAAATAGTCATTTTTGAGGAACAACCCAAGCTGCCACTCAATGTTAATCTGGAGATTCGGAAATTTAATTGATTATTTCCTTATACTGGCTGTGATTTTGAGAATGTAGCTCTTAAATCACCTGTACAGTTGAGTGCAGTTCATGATATAATTATTAATTATTCTGATCTGGTTGGCAATATTTATAATATAGGATGGGTAAAGCCTTAAATGATTGATGCGTGTAAATTTATTCCGATGCATTTTGAGTCTTCCCGAACAAATTTTTTGTCCTATTGTTCTATTTTAGTTTGATATGTATCTATCTAAGTAAATCAAAAAATAGTAAGTCATCCCCGAAGTCTTGATACTGATTCAATTAGGTACAGATTATACAAATTTTTATCAAACCGTTATGAATACTAAACATATAAATCTCAGGAATTTTATTTTTGTCTTAATTATAGGATTGGTTTTTTCGGCTTGCAGTAAAGACAAAAAAACTACAGATAATCTGATAGGTACATGGACAGTTGGAACAGCTACTTACAACACGATGGTTGGCTCCAGGACTCTGACACAATACTTTACAGATGTAATGGGTCTTTCAGATGCAGAAGCACAAATCTATTCAGCTGTTGTTAATCAATCGATTCAACAATCATTTTCAGGAACTATTCAGATTAAGACGGATAACACCTATTCAGCAACTTTAGGTGGAAAAAGTGATACCGGAACCTGGAGCCTGAATTCTGACAGGACTCAACTTACGATCGTCTCTGGTTCCGATGGAACACAGCTATTTGATATCGTTCAGCTTACATCAAGTGTATTGAAGGTCAAATTAACGAATCAGATTAGTCAGGACCTTAATAACGACGGGACTCCGGAATCTATTACTGTTACAGCTGATGTGACTTTCAACAAGTAGTAAATTTCCTGGTGTGAGGATAACCGGAATCTTCAAGATTTAGTTAAGAAAGCCGTCCTGAGCGTAATCGAAGGACGGCTTTCTGTTTCTCTGAAAGTTTATTTTACAGCAACGACTGCACTCGAGGGACCGGTCAATGGCATTAAATAAGTTTTACTAAATCCGGCTTCTACCGCCCAGCTGTTAAAATCTGAGGCTGTAAAATCAAAACCCGCAGGAGTTTCTATCAGCATATTAAGAGACATCATAAGTCCAAATGCATTTTCACGCCTTTCATCATCGATGATATTTTCGATCACAACGAGAGATCCTCCTTCAGGTAAGGCTTCATAAGCCTTGCTGATCAGCAATTTCTTATCGGTTATTCCCCAATCATGCAATACGTTACCCATGGTAATAACATCTGATTTTGGGAAGGGTTCAGTAAAAAAATCTCCGGATTGAACATTGATATTAGCAGCCAATCCCATTTTACTGATATTTTCAAGAGCAATAGGGGCTACTGCCGGAAGATCAAAAGATATACATTTCAAGTGAGGATTATGTGTTGATACATGAACTGACAATAATGCCCCGGCACCACCGATATCGCATAATGTATGGTAACCTGAGAAGTCAAATTCCCTGGAAAATTTTACAAAATTTCCAGTCTGAACACCTCCCATTGCATTGACAAATTCCCTGGTTTTGTCAATATCAGTGTAGATTTCTTCGAACAGGGTCATCCTGCCTGACCGGATTTCATTTTGCGGAGTCCCTGTTCTTAACCCTTCCTCAAGAAAATTCCAGAAGGGGTATAATCTGTTATTAGCCATTTCAAGGATTCCACCAATATATGATAGTTTATTCTTGTCGAGGAAAAGAGCGGTATCTGCGGAATTGAAATAAACAGCCGAGCTTTTAATTCCACTTCTCTGTAAAAATCCCAGGGCAACAAGCGAGTCGAGAAAGTCATAAAGACCTCTCTCATTCAGGCATATTTCATATTTAATTTCTTTAGCTGTCAATGGTCTGAAGGCCAGTTTAGTAAACAGTTCAAGTTTTACAGCTGTCAATAGAGTTTTGGAGGCCCAGAAACCCAGACCAACCTGCATAATATGAGAAGGATCCACTTTCAGCATTTCTTGTACCTTCTGTTCTTCCTGTACTTTAGTATCTTTCAGTGTTTTCATAAGTCATTACTTTTAGTTTAATTTATTTTTAATTAGCTGAAGATCAATGCAAACCTTTAGCTCTTGACCTGAGCAAGTAATTGTTTTCTAAATTAGAATGATTCTAAATAAACAATTTAATTATCCAAGAGTTCATCATGGAATTTTTCAGGGGGTGGCTTTTGACTGTCCATCTGAAATGAAAATGCCGGCTAAGGTACCGGCATCATGATTGCTCCATCAGGTCTCGAACCTGAACTCCTCTGAATAAAAATATTTTAAATGGTCAAAGAAATCGCCAGACGTAAAATGTACCAGATGATCAATTGCATCTGCTTTAATTAACTTCGTACAATAGTGTGGAGTTTATTTATCTAATTTGATTATTGTTTGTATATTAGTATTGGTTATATAAAAGGGATGTCACTTCATTGATAATTTATGAGTTATGAATGACTTAAGGTTATAAAACAAATTGTATTATTAATCAAAAAGGAGTTAATTGATCATGGCACAGCTTACAGAG
This sequence comes from Bacteroidales bacterium, assembly GCA_003157075.1. Classification (GTDB taxonomy): domain Bacteria; phylum Bacteroidota; class Bacteroidia; order Bacteroidales; family VadinHA17; genus LD21. The sequence goes on from PMIL01000116.1 coordinate 22,863, forward strand.
CAGATGAAAGAAATGATTTTGACCCAGCAGTGCTTCCACGCTACAGTAAGCAGGGAGGGAATTCCGAACAATGCACCTAAGCGGTCAACCAGGATATTTGATGATGAAACCCTCATGTACGCGGAAGTAACGGGTGGAATTACTTATAAAAATATTTTGGAGGGATCCAAAATATCAATTGCTGTTGTAAACAGAGAAATACTCGACGGTTACAGATTTCTTGGGACTCCGAAGGTAATAACCGGAGGTGAGATTTATGATAGGTCCGCGGAATTGTCATTAAAAGCAGGTATGCCTAAGCCAAAAGCTGTTATTTTGATTCACATTGATGAAATACATACTTTGAAACCCGGCCCAATGGCTGGCAAACAGATCGGTTGACTCAGCCTGACAATAAGTTCCTCAGAAAGTTTGATCAGGATTATTTGCTCATAACTATAATCCGGTTGCCTTCATAATATCCTGAAATTGAATCAGGGCGATCAACCTACGAAATTCTATAGATTTTAAGTATATCCTACTTGGATAAAGCGTCTGTAATAGAGATACTTACGAAATACAATTACAATAATGTCAAAGAACAAAAAATTAATCAATTAATAATCAGTGGGTTTTAAGTGCCCCCTAATGTAGGCGATTATAGAAATATTGATGTAATTTTGAATTAAAGAATTTGAGGAATATCATCTAACAGGTCAAATATGTATTCCCGCTACTTGATCTTAATTTTATTGATAGGTTTCTCTGACCTTATTTCATACAGCCAGTTTGATTCTTCCTTAAACCGGGAACAAAAGGTTATCAATCAATATTTAATAATCCAGGTTGGTGCATTCCGCAACCAATCTTTTGCATTAGCATTGAAAGAAAAGCTTTCTGCAATTCTTAACAAAACTATTTTTATAGCCACAGAAGATGGATTTTTTAAGGTAAGGATAAAGGGATTTTCAGGTGAAGAAGATATGGAGAAGCTTTATTCTACGCTTGCCTTTCTTGGGATGAAGGACTTTTGGGTATTGCCAGTTAAGAAGGAGGAAGAAATTACACAGCAGAAAGTTGAACAACCTGATACTATGATTAAACCGGATAGCGGGAAGACGACTTTACCAGTTGTCGAAGAAAAAACACCTGCTTTGTCTCAACATGATATTGTCCTGCAGATTGATGTATTCCATAACAAATCTGAAGCGCTGAATGCACAAAAAATTATTACAACAAAACTCAATCTGAATGTTGAGATTGTTCAGGAATGGAAATACTATAAAGTATTTGTAACAGGATTACATACAATAGATGAGGCCAATAAATACTTCTTATCTATTACACAACTTGGATACCACAAAATCTCCCTAATTGTGAATTACAATAAAATTCAAAAACCCGACTCTCTGAGGACACTTGACAAGTGAGAGAATAAATCTTTTCTTAATATCATCAAGCCCAATTATAGATATTTCTGAATCTCAATTTCCCATAAAATCCCCAAAAACCTGGCAAGAACTTAACAAAAAATAAAGAATCATCTACAAGATATTAGATACGTTCGTCTTTGACCACTTCAAAAGACGGTCTGAAAACCCGAAACATACATTTGCAAACAACAAACATACAAGTCCAGAGGTTGGTGATCAATCTTTTTGGCAAGCGATGGTCAGGGTCACAAGCCTGAGTACAGTTATCAATAGTGATTTCCATATGATGTGTATATTCAGATCTGGGGAACGCAATTTTATAAGAGTCAGATATTGAATTAAATAAAAATTATACGGGAGGGTAAAATTAGGTTTTTAGATAACCGAATAGTAAATTTGTTTTAAACAGAAGCACCAAAAAGAAGTATTTAGAGGTACCTTTAAATATATTTGTTGTAAATAACAACATCAAAAAATAGTTCTTCGAGGTCCCCTAAATATTTCTAGTCCTTAAATTCAAATAAAGAGCTCACATGATTTTCAAACGTCTTTTTATAAGTCTTTTTCTCTTTACAGGCATGGTTTCTTTTTTATTTTCGCAGTCTGGTATATCGACTTCTGCTACACATTCAAGCGGTGGGGTTCAAGGCCTGCCCACATTGCGTGTAAGGGCGAGCAATCCCCGGTTGATCGAAGACGTGAACGGAATGCCTTTCTTCTTCGCAGGGTCCTGTCCTCAATCCATGATCCACGACTGCAACAGCTCGGACGTGGACGCCTTTTTCGCCAATAGGCAGGCAAAGCATTTCAACGTGGCCCAGGTGGATATTTTCGCGCCTGGAGCAGGTAACAACCTTAACGATCCGACCGATGTCTATGGCAATCATTTTTTTCTGAATGGAGAAAGCTTCGACTCTTCCAATATTAATGACAACTATATGAAGTCGCTGGATTACATCATAAGCTCAGCGGCAAACCATAATCAGTATGTAATGATTAATCTGCCTGATTTCAAGGACGATTTCACCGTCAAAATTCCATTTAAGCAATGGTATCATCTCGGTCAATACCTGGGTAAAAGATGGAAGGATTGCATGCATGTGATGTTCATGTTCGGTAATGACTATTTCGTCAGCAGTCTGGAGAATCAGCTTTGGACAGGCATCAAGCAGAGTATGCCGAATGCATTAACTACAACAGACGACTGTTACGGAGACAATATGACCAGTGTGACGTTTCTGCAACCCTATGATTATCGTTATATTTCCGCCCCCGACAGCAATTTCACCACGAGTCTCTCCTGGTTGACGCTGGATGGATGGTATCACTATCGTGCGCCTTCGTATATGGCTGCTCAGGAGTACAATAGGCCTAATGTTACGATGCCATCCTTTATTGCGGAGGCACAATATGAGAACGAAACTTTTGGAGCCAATCAGTGGAACCAGTCTGATGGCAGTGCCAGGATGATAAGAAACGAGCTATGGGCTGAAGTTTTGTGGGGTGGTTCCGGTTTTGGAATTTACGGTAGCGATAATTGGGGAGTTGTAAGTACCATGACTAATCTGAACCAGGCCGGAGCCTACAGCTCACAATATTGTACCGATTTTTTTAGTTCACGGGCCTGGTATAACCTCGTGCCTGACAAGAATCATTTATTTTTGACTTCCCAGAGTGGCATGCCGTCGATGAAGGATGAAACCTATGTGAGCGCCGCGCTTACATCAGATGGCACCTTCGGTGCTATCTATTATCCCGGTAACAGCGGCAGTTCATTTTCCATGACCATAAATATGGCGAAGATGTCCGGCACCACAACGGCGAGATGGTATGATCCTTCCAATGCAACATATAAATCCATTAATGGTTCCCCTTTTGCAAATTCAGGCTCTCAGACATTCAATATTCCGGGAGGCAACAGTGCAGGAAATAATGACTGGGTTCTGGTGCTCGAGGCCATTATCTGACCTATCTGATGAAATATAATGGAAATTAAATATTTTTAATTTAAATATACCCACAGTCAGATGAAAACATATTCAAGGAGAGATTTTATCAGTACCAGTGCCATGAGCACACTTGCAGCAATGTATTTTAAATCAGATATGCTGTTACCTGGCGCAACACCTTTCAACTGGCCTATGAGTTTCCAGTCATATGGTGTAAAGGACATGCTTGGAACGGATTTCGACGGTACCCTGAAAAAACTTAGGGCTATAGGTTATAAAGGAATCGAGATGTGTTCTCCCAAAGGATATGAAAAAAGCGGTTTTGGCCCCCTGACTGTATTCAGTGCTGAGGAACTCCGGAAGAAGATTGAAGGTGCCGGTATGTTCTGCAAAAGTTGTCATTTCCAATACCCTGAACTGAAGCTTGATAGAATACAGGAAACCATAAGTTTTGGTAAAAAGTTTGGACTCAAAGATTTAGTAATATCAGGAGCATGGGTTAAGAAGGATGCTACAATCGATGACTGGAAAGTAGTTGCAGACGAAATGAATAAGTCGGCAGAACAGGTGAAAAAAGAAGGAATGCAGATGGTATATCACAATCATTCTATTGGTCCTGAATATAATGGTGAAAAACTTTATGATATTCTGATGCGTCTGTTTGATCCTGACCTTATAAAAATGCAGTTCCAGTTGGCGGTAGTTTCTGAAGACGTCGATGTAGTAGGTTACATTTCAAAGTATCCAGGACGATATATTTCGCTGCATATACATGACTGGGATCCGTCGCAGAAGAAAGTAGTTCCAACAGGCAAAGGTGTGATCGACTGGAAGAAATTGCTTGAAGCTGCGAAAAAAAGTGGCATAGCAGATTACGGACTGATTGTTGAAATGGAAACAAAGGCTCCCGGTGATCCTTTGCAGGACCTTGTAGAATGTTATAACTATCTGCAAAATCTTAAAATGTAGGTCTAGTTAGACTCTGTCTGTGAAAAATTCATAATTAAAAATTTTAACTATTTTGCATCTGTATTTTCATTGAGCCTTTTAGTAGATTATGCGCAGGATTCTGCTTTATATCCTCTTTTTCTTACTTCCCCTGAAGCTGTATTCCCAGGTACTGATCAACGAATTCTCCTCTTCGAACATAACAGGTCTGACAGATGAGGATGGCCAGTATACAGACTGGATAGAATTGTACAACAATTCACCTTCTCTGTTATATCTTGAGGGGTATCATCTTTCCGATAAAAAGTCATTCATAAAGAAATGGACTTTCCCTGCTGTCAAATTAAATGCTTACTCCTATTCGCTGATTTACGCTTCAGGCAAGGACAGGACAGCATTGCCAATCAGTTATAAGACTATAATACAGAGGGGCGCCGGATGGAATTATCTTGTGCCATCATCTGATATTGGAAGTTCCTGGAAGAATGACGGATTTAATGCTTCCGCCTGGAATACCGGAATAAGCGGTTTCGGGTATGGCGACGGTGACGATTCCACAGTGCTTGATAAAATTGTCAGTGTCTTCATACGGAAAGAGTTCTCTGTCACCAATCTTCAGGATATTGAAGAGCTGGTATTAAGCATAGATTATGATGACGGCTATGTTGCTTATATTAATGGCCATGAAATTTCAAGAAGCAATATGGGCATTGCAGGTTCTCCGGTCTCATTTGACCAGCTGACAGGCACTTACCAGAGGGAAGCAACAATGTATGGCGGAGGCTTGCCTGAAAATGTCGTAATCAGCGATCCAAAGTCACTCCTTGTTGAAGGAGTTAATGTAATCGCCATTGAGGGTCATAATTCAGACCCTTCATCATCGGATTTCAGTCTCATTCCCATGTTGACTATAGGAAGGATTGGAACCAACTCCCCGGATTCAGTTCCGGGTTATATTCAGCTAAAAGGAAGGAGACTGCATACAAATTTTAAAATAGGTGATGAAGGCGAAACACTCATTCTGTCGAGACCTGATTCTTCGGTGGTTGATTCAGTTTCACCTGTAAGACTTACTGCAGACTTATCCTATGGAAGAAAGCCAGATGGTACAGGTTCCTGGTATTACTTTGATACCCCTACTCCCGGCGCACCAAACACTTCAAAAGGATACAGCATCCTAAATCCCGATACCATTATCTTTTCCGCAAAAGGTGGATATTACCCGGAAGGGCTCAGCCTGACACTTTCATCGACATTCAATTCAGACTCAATTTTCTACAGTGTTGACGGATCAGAACCAACTGTTACCAGTATACGGTATACGAGCCCGATTGTGATTACAGGGAATATGATTGTAAGAGCAGGGTCGTTCAAGACAGATAAGGTGCATGGAGAGATGACAACTAATACCTATATCACCAAAAGGCACAGCCTGCCTGTGGTTTGTCTGAGCACTGATCCGTCCAATCTCTGGGATTACAATACAGGAATTTATGTTCTCGGGCCCAACGCTTCTCCCGATGAGCCTAATTTTGGAGCCAATTTCTGGCAGGATTGGGAAAAGAAAGCGCATATGGAATTATATGACGTTGACGGGAACAAGCAGATTGATCAGGATATAGGCATCAAGATTTATGGTTCATATTCACGTGCCCTTCCTCAGAAATCGCTTGCTCTTTTTGCAAGGAAGGAATACGGAAAGGGCTCATTCGATTATAAGTTTTTTAAAGACAAGCCTTCTGAGAAATTTGAGGCACTTGTGCTCAGGAATGCAGGAAATGACTGGGGACAGGCAATGATGAGAGATGGGCTCACATCTACCCTGATACGGAATATGGACGTTGACAGGCAGGCATTTCAGCCGGCGGTACTTTATATAAATGGCGAGTACTGGGGGATACAGAACATCAGGGAGAAGGTAAACACCAATTATCTTGCTGAAAACCATTTTGTCAATCCGCTTGAGGTGAATCTGCTTGAATTCAACGGGAACATAATTGACGGGTCGAACACCTCCTATATGGCGATGATTGACTTCCTCAATAACAATACTCTTGAAACTGACCAGAAGTATCAGCAGATCATCCGGCAAATAGATATAAACAACTACATTCAGTATCAGCTGACTGAAATTTATATTAATAACAAGGACTGGCCAGGAAACAACATTAAATACTGGAAAACCAGCGACCCGGGAAGTCTGTGGAGATGGATTATTTACGACACTGACTTTGGCTTTTCAATCTGGGAAGACGCTGCATACACTTTCAACACACTGGCTTTTGCCCTGGAGCCAAATGGCCCGGATTGGCCAAATCCCCCATGGTCTACTCTTTTTTTCAGAAGAATGGTATCTAATCCCGGATTCAGAAATGAATTTGCGAATCAATTTGCTGACAGGCTGAATACGAATTTCACTTCAGAGCGGGTGAATTTTGCAGTTGATTCAATTAAACAGGTATTCCAGCCGGAGATAGGGGATCACCTTACAAGATGGAATCTAAGCTTTGATAACTGGAACTATAATTACAGCGTAATAAAAAACTTTGCAACCAACCGGCCTGTATACACAAGGTCTAATCTGAAATCACAATTCAACCTTGGAGAAATGCTTACCATCAAAGTTGAGATAGATGATCCGGGTACGGGAACTGTTAAAATTAATTCTATTATACCTGATAAATATCCTTTCAGCGGCATCTATTTCAGGGATCTTCCTATAAAGGTAACGGCAATCCCGGCACCAGGCTACAAGTTCTCCAAATGGCTTATGGGTTCGTTGGTTTCAAATTCGCTGTCAATGAATTACAATATGGCTGATGCCAGGACATTCAGAGCGTTTTTTGAACCTGCCAGAAGCAATGACTCAAGGATTGTTATAAATGAGATCAATTATAATTCATCTCAGTCAGAGGATACCAAAGATTGGGTGGAATTGTATAATGCGGGAATTTCAACAGTCAATCTTAAAAACTGGGTTATAACTGATGCAGGTCCGGGCACAGGATATGTTTTTCCCATGAACTTCAATCTGTCCCCTGGGATGTATATTGTTGTCTGTCGCAATCTTACTGCTTTCAGGCTTTTCTTCCCACGTGTGGCGAATGTGACAGGTGATATGGACTTCGGGCTCAGCAGTTCGGGTGATAACATAAACCTTTATGATCCTGACGGCAACCTGGTAGACTTTGTCAGCTACAGTTCAAATACTCCATGGCCCACAGATGCAAATGGTACAGGTAAGACAATAGAACTTATGGATCCTTTCTCTGATAATAATGTTGGTAAAAACTGGAAATCAGGTATTTCAGGTGGTACTCCGGGTGCAAAGAACTCCCAGTCAGTCCAGTCTGACAATTCAGGTGAACCACTTACCGGCGGGTGCAGCATCAGCTGCTTTCCGAACCCCTTCAGTGATTATACCACAATGAGTGTTCGGGTTTCAGTGAGCGGAAGATATAAAATCGAAATATTCAATATCCAGGGGCAGCTTGTCAGTATTCTGACCGATCAAATCATTGAAGCCGGAGAATATTTTATTGACTGGTATGGCATTTCGGAACATAATGCACCATTACCTGGCGGAGTTTATATTGTACGGCTTTCAGGTGAAAAGCAGCATAATTATTCCAGGGTAATCATTCTCAAATAGCGTTTTTCATTTTTTGTATCTGTTCAATGATCCTGCATTGAAGTCAGTGAAGGATCATTGAATGTCGAAAAGGTTTCCACCTTCGCCCTGAAATGGTCAATCCAATCATTTTTTAATGATTATTCCAGGTCAACAGGAATAAAGATGAGCGGTATCGGCAGGCAAGAAGCTCCCGGAGGAGTATAAGTGAGCTTAATCGTTTGAATTTTGTTTTTGGGGTCCGGAAGAAATATCTGGATTAAGACAGCTTCGGGATAGCCATTGGTTATCAGCTTATTAGAAGGCAATTGAATGATCCCTTCTTTAAACTTCCCTTTGCTGGCCCTCATCACATTGGCCATGCCGCCACACCATTTGCCACTCGACAGGGCGTTCCAGGTAACTAATGCCAATCCCTTCCCATCAGGACTTTCCCAATTCACTTCGATATCGTATATCACCCCGTAATTTCCGTCCAGATTCATAATCCTGCCCGTACTTGCATCAATACCATTTATCCATGGATCCCTCAACCCATCTGCTACCACTAATGATGCGGCAGGATTTAATGTACTAAAAGTATCTTTGGCTACCACAAGGTAATTGCTGATTCCAAACAAGCCGCGGCCGGCATTGGTATTGCTGGATGGATGCACTGTCCTTATCCGAGAAATCACATCAGCATCGGAACTTTGAGTATCTGTCTGGATAACACTGATCTCCCCACGTTGATCTATCACAAATTCGTAAATGCCATGAACAAGTTCATCATATTTCACAACATTCTTTTCCAGTTGTTCATCGATTGCCACAATCGCACCCGGCTTGATGATCCTAGGATTTGTTTGTGGCAGGGAGTTAAAATAATCATTAAGGCCCATCTTGGCTATCTGATAATAATTTGTGGAAGGTTTCTGAGAAGAATATTTAAGCATAATGAGGTGCATATCTTCAGTACCCTGATTTTTTATAACTGCCGTTATTTTCCGATCGATCTTAGCAGGGTCAAGTACACCATTTACATTATATACATACAATCGAACAGTACCAGGCTGTACCGTTTCTCGTACTGCAATGGCTTCCTGAACCCTTATGTATTCAGGGTCATCGGAAATAATGTATTGAGGTCCCGGTAAAACAATTTTGCGATAATCAATCAGAGGAAGTTTTTCAGTAAGAAATCCATCGAGGTTGACACCTGCACCCTGAATGGCATTTAATAATGAATGATTTTGGTCAGAGGTGATGGACTGTGTATTGATTCTTGTGGTGTCTAAAAATAGGTGGCAGTAAGAAAATATTGATTCTGTTTCTTTCCCATAGCAGGACAAGAATGAAAATGTTAAGAGGATTACAATAAAGTGTTTCATTTCATGAGTTTTTGATATTTGATTGTTTAAAGATATTAAGTTTAACAACTTTAATTATAGAGAATATTTCCCTATCCATAAGTCAATATTATTGGGAATGAATATATTTCCTTGAACTCTCATTGGGCCTAATAATGTTCCTTCTTTAAGATATTTGGAAATACCATTACTGATTGCATAAACAAAACGATCAAGATCCGTCTGATTTATTTGATGCTTGAAAGGATCTATTTTATTGCTAGAAATGGTTTGCACAACAAAAATCGCCGACTTTGCATTCTGTTTTTTTGCTTCAGATAGGGTTCCGGCAACAGCAGTAAGTAATTGATATCTTAGCTTATTGAATTCTGAAATTGAGATATTAGGTAAAAGGGCATTTTTGAGAGCAAGAATTCTTTTATCAGCTTGAGTTGGAATGTTATTATCTCTCTTATTTTTGATATTATGCATGCAATCACCTATAATGTTCCCAAAAGGTTCATCAACTTTTGATTCAACGGAGATTACGATTTCATTATCGGTAGCTGAATCTCGAGCAATAATTAATAGATCGTGATTTCTTCCATTCCCCTTCAAATTATCAAATTCTGATACATATTCAGGTGAACATAACTGAAACTCGAATTTAAATCCTTTAAACAAATCTGTAAATGGTTGTGGAATACCATTTATCCAATGTTTGGCGGTTTCCTTTGCACTGCGACCATCTTGCCATTGCAGTATACCTCTTTGTGGAGGGCATTTCTTGAACCATTCTTCAACGGTTGAAATTTCATCTGAAACTGTTAGATTTTTGCAAATTTTCATTCTGTTGGGATTAAAGGAATTTCGTATAGTAAATTCAGATAATTATGCACGACTAATTTATAAAAATTAATGGGTACATACAGAGGACAAAATGAAAATGCCGGCACTGGATTCTTCTGATCCAGAAGGTCAAAAACAATAAATCAATGATTTGGTTGCAAATAGTCAAATTATCCATATTTTTAAATAACTCAATATTCTCTGATTGTTTCATAATTAAAAATGCAATATGGACGCGACCAATGGAAAACCTAATCGTCAACTCTCACGGCGTCAGTTTATTAGCAACATCATGGTTGCTTCTGCAGGCGCTGCATTTATCTCAGCTGTCAGAACGCCTCGCTGGCAGATTGGATGTTACACCCGTCCCTGGGCGGCTTACGATTACCGTGTAGCGTTCGATGGTATTAAAGGAGCCGGCTTTAAATTTGTTGGTCTTATGACATCTAAATCCGGGACAATGATCACACCGGATACCTCACCTGAAGAAGCTTATGCCATTGGAGAGGAAGCTAAAACCCGTGGGCTTAGAATAGCTTCACTTTGGGGAGCTAATTTTGATGTGAAGAAATCCATTGACACAGGCATTGAAGGTATGAAACGGCTGATAGACAACTGTGTCAGCTGCAGCTGCCCGAACTTACTGCTCGGTGGCATAGCTTCTCCAGAACTGGTGGAAGATTACTATAAAGTGATCGCTGAGTGCTGTGATTATGCTTCAGAAAAGGGTGTGTCCATTAGTGTAAAACCTCATGGCCCCCTTAACTCAACCGGCAGGGAGTGCCGTCCTCTAATTGCGAAAGTGGGGCATAAGAACTTTGGACTCTGGTACGATCCAGGCAACATATACTTTTATTCTGACGGAAAATTAAATCCTGTAGACGATACAGCAGAAGTTGATGGTCTTGTTGTAGGAATGAGCGTCAAGGATTTTACTCTGCCAAAAAATGTCGATGTTACACCCGGTACAGGGATGGTGGACTTCCCAAAGGTATTGGCCCGCCTTCAGAAAGGCGGTTTCAGGAGTGGGCCACTGATTATTGAATGCCTCTCCCCGGGAGATCTTGCACACATCAATGCAGAGGCCAGAAAAGCCTGTCAGTTCCTTAATAAACTTACCTGAATTTTATTTATTCTGAACTTCATATTTTACCAATTAACAAATCACCAGAGTTTAAATATTTTAATGTAACGTTCAACACGCATAACAGGCTTTCGAATTAGCAAAGAAATTAAATTCTTAATTCTTTATGGATAGAAGTGAGTTTGTCAAGTCCTTTGTCTTTGCGCCTGTCATTTTACAAGGCCTTGCTAAAGGATCATTTCAGGATACACAGGATAGTGGTGTACGACGTCTTTCATGGAAACAGAACTTTACATCCTGGTTGCCTGTAATGGATCCGGCCTACCATGTTAAGATTGGTGAAATTGTCCTGATCGAAATGTCTCATGGTCTTCCGGGGCTGGTCACAAGAGAGGGCCAATTTCGTGAGCCTGGTCCCGGCGACAAGGTGAATCCTCAGACAGGACCCGTATTTATTGATGGAATAATGGCCGGGGATGCTCTTGCCATAGATATCCTTGACATAAAACCGGGAGACTGGGGCTACTGCAACGGGAGGATCTTTGAACTGCCTGACGGCTATGCTATATTTTCACCAACTCTGAGGCTTCCACTTCAGCCCATGATAGGGGGAATAGGTGTTGCTCCTTCTGAAGGCTCCACTGACACCAGTGCTCCCA
>PMIL01000108.1 GCA_003157075.1 Bacteroidales bacterium
CTGAAAAAGCTGCTGGGCAAAAAAGGTCTGAATCAGATGGTTAAAACCAATATCGAAAAAAGTATTCAAAAATTGATCTGAAAACTAATATTCTTTAAAAAATGAAAAAACTAATAGTTACCCTTTTAATGGGAATGGGAATCATATGTGCAGTTGCGAACGCAAATTCCCGGGAAATCAAAGAGCACCAGAGCAAGGAATTCATACTTAAAAAAGATGCTGCCGGAAGTACCCTGTTCATATATAATATTTCAGGGTTTATAAAGGTTGAAGGCTACTCAGGCAGCACTGTGCTTCTCGAAATGGATAAGACCATATCCGCTGAAGATGACAAAGATCTTGAGACAGGCAAAAAGGAATTCAGGCTTGCATTTGACCAGAGATCAGATACCGTGATGGCTTATATCGCCTCACCATTTGATTCGCGTCCGCACCGGAACTGGCAGTATAATGATGATCGTCGCGAAGTCGAATATGATTTTAATGTCGACTTTACAGTGAAGGTGCCCTTTGGCATGAACCTGCATATCTCTACTGTTAACAACGGCAGCATCACTGTAAATAATGTCAGCGGAATATTGTATGTAAACAATGTGAACGAAGAAATAACGATAAAAAATGCAAAGGGGACAACATTTGCACATACCGTCAACGGTGATGTCACCGTCAGCTATCTTATAAACCCATCTGAAGAATCGTCTTATTACACCATAAACGGGACTATCAGGGTAAACTACCAGCCGGGTCTTTCAGCAGATCTTAATTTTAAAAGCATGAATGGTGATTTCTTTACCGACTTTCCTGATGCACAAAGACTCCCTGCTTCGGTTACCAAAGAAAATCAAAAAAAGGGAGAGGGGTTAGTCTATAAACTCAATGCTGTAACAGCCATCAGGTTTGGCAAAGGAGGAAGAACATTTAAATTCGAAACACTTAACGGGAACGTTTATATTAAAAAGCAATCTTAATAATTACAATTATGAAAAACATGAAAATTAAATGGCTGGTACTGACGTGCCTGCTTATCGGTTCAACCTCCTACGGACAATCAGGATCAACGGAACAATTAACAGTGCCGCTCAGCAGTCCGGGGAAACAGTATTCCCTAAAAGTTCACCTTGTTACAGGATCGATCAAAGTTGTGGGTTATGACGGGAAAGATATTATTATCAATGTGACCCCAAGAGGGGGCGACGATGAAGGATCCAAAACTTCCGAAAACGGAATGAAACGTATCTCTGCATCAGGCGGCTATGAAGTTACGGCAAAGGAAGCTGATAATACAGTTACTGTGAATACAGGCAATCCGAACAAAGCGCTTGATCTTGAGCTTAAGATTCCTCAGGATGTAAAACTGAAAATAGGTACTGTAAACGATGGCGATGTAAATGTGGAAAATGTGAAAGGGGAACTGGAAGTAAATAATGTGAATGACAAGATAACTCTTACCAATATTTCCGGCTCAGTCGTTGCCAACACAGTCAACGGTGATGTTGATGTAACCTTTAAGATGATTGATCCAAAGGCTCCTATGGCATTCTCGACCCTTAATGGTGATGTCAATGTTACTCTTCCGGCAGATACAAAAGCCAATCTGAAACTTAAATCGGATAATGGAGACGTATTCAGCGACTTTGATATAGATATAGATAAAACACCATCCAAAATTGACAAAACAAATGAACCGGGAATGTATAAGATCAAGAAGGATGATTGGGTCTATGGAAAGATAAATGGAGGCGGTCCTGAAATGATGATGAAGAATATGCAGGGTAATATTTATGTAAAAAAAGGAGCAAAATAAGACTTCCGTATTTAGGTTTGATAATTCAATGCCGCCTGGAAATGCATGACTGCCTTCTCCGGACGGCATTTTTTTTTACCGGCATTACACCTCTTAAGATTTTTCAATAACTTTCGAAAGCCTGTGAATAAAATTGAAGATTAATGACACGCTTTTGCCAGCTAAACTGAAAAAAATAAAAAATCATGAATGAACGGACTCAATTATCGCTGAAATTAATCGTAAGTCATGTGATCCTTTTACCTCTTCTGATATTTATTTCATTAATTATAAATAAGGATTCATTTCTTCTTGTTTCAATAACACAAACTGTTCTCATAATTCTTCTTCTCTCGGGTTACTGGGAGTTTTTGGGATTGAGGTTTAAAAAAATCTATTTTTTCTCTTCCGAGGCTATTCTCATACTTGTCCTTTTATTGAGGCTCCTGTATTTAAATAAAACGGGAAACAACCTCTACCTGGTTGTCATTCTGGCCCTTTTAGAGTTCTGGCTATCATTCCTGCTGGTTAAAATAATTATTTCAATCTTCAGACGTGAGAAAGAAGCGATAGAAATTGTATTCCCGTTCAGACAAGGTAAATATCTGATTACAGATGGCGGGAATTCCAGAATAAGCAGGCTGATGAATTATCATTACTTCTCTCCGGTTCATAAAAAGAAAAAAACAAATCTTTCAATGCTGTTTGCGACAGATATTGTCAAGATCAAGAATTCCGGAAGCAATTATTTACCACCTGAGAACGATAGTTATTCGATATTCGGAGAAAAAGTATTCAGCCCTGCAGGCGGCGTAGTCGTCATGGTTGAAAACGGTATTAAAGACAATGTGCCTTATTCCGGCAACTATCCTTATAACACCGGTAATACAATTGTAATCCGGCAGGGTAACAATTATTTGCTTTTAGGACATTTAAAGATGGATAGCATCAGGGTAAAAGAGGGGGATATTATAAATGCAAATGACCTGATTGCGGAAGCCGGAAATTCAGGATATTCCGAGAGGCCTCATATTCACATTCAATTAATTAATAGTCTGACAGATAGCTATTGGTCCGGGAAAGGTGTCAGTATGGAATACAAGGGTAAGAATCTGTATAAAAACAGGTTGATAAATCTGGAATCTTAGAATAACCCAGTTAATTTGAACAAGAGATTGCCTTCGGCTGTTTCGTCTCGATGAAGCCTTACTTGGTCCCTCACGTCGAATAATTACAAGGGTTTCTTTCGGAATCAGTGATTAAGAGAGGGAGATCCTTCGCTTCGCTCAGGATGACAGTTCATTTTGGGACATAAAAGGGGGCAGAAGTGGCGATTTGCAAGTGTATTGCTGATACAATACAAAAAATTGCTATGCAAATCGCCACTTCTGCCCCTATAACCACCTGATTGTCATGTCATCCCGAGCGCAGCGAGGGATCTCCCTCACCCATTCAAAAATTCAATAGAGTTATCTGCTTCTAACTTAAGTGTATATATTCTGGCAACCAATACCTGTGGACAATTATAAACGGTAGTTACGAAGTAAAGATGGGCAGGGAGTCAGTCCATTCGAATCAGGACAGAAGTCAGGGAGATTAATATTTAAGACAGATAGCATATGAATCATCAGCTGACATCATAATTAGTAAATATTAATCCGGAATCTTATTATATTTGGATTATGAACACCACCACCCATATAGACGCCATTTCAGTATTTATCTTTATTGGCATCATTCAGGGGCTTATCCTTTCGTATTTCTTCATTACAAAACCATCATCAAATATAAAAGCAAATAAGTATCAGGGATTCTTAATTCTTGGGCTAACACTCAGTATACTTGAACAATTTCTTAATCAGACAGGGTATATTACCAAAATACTGGTAATTACTAATTCAACTGAGGCAATTAATCTGACAATCGGCCCTTTACTATATCTTTATGTAAGAAGAAGCCTTGATCCGTTGGATTCTAAAAAAGACTGGATTCATTTTATTCTTGCCATATTGTACCTCTGTTACCTGACATTTGACCTTATTCAGCCAAATGAGGTTAAATATAATTCATACATATATAGTTTTCATCCCGATTGGCCAAGGAACATAGTCCACATGAAGATCTCGAATGATCCTCTTGGTTTGAAAAAATACCTTAATGCTGCTACAGGAGTTCAGCTCATCTTCTATACAACTATGACTATGCGGTTGCTGGTAAGGAAATCATGTCAGGCAGGTGAATCGCTATTTAATACAGATGATAAGGTTATTCAAACATTAAGGAATACTGTTATTCATCTTTCTGTAGTGATTTTGATATTTATTATTGTAAAACTCTCTTTTAAAGGAGATCTTGGAGATTATTATCTGGATTCCTATGTTTCACTTTTCATTCTGATAACCACATTCAGAATAATGAACAATTCAACATATTTTGATAATTCATCTTCTTTCATGGATCTATCGATCAGCAAGTATCGCAAATCATCACTAACTGAATCTGGTAAAACGAAAATTCTCAATAATATTACTTTTGAGCTTGAAACAAATAAATATTTCCTTGATAACCTTGCATCATTGTCAGAGCTGGCAAAGAAAATCGCGGAGAGTCCCCATCATGTTTCCCAGGTGATCAATGAAAAACTGAATGTGAGCTTTTTTGAATTAATTGCGTCATACAGGGTGGAAGAAGCTAAAAGAATATTGTCAGGCGATAACAGAAACAAAATTACTGTCGAAGAGATATCCGAAATGGTTGGATACAACTCAAAAACTGCCTTTAATAATGCATTTAAAAAGCTGACAGGCAAAACTCCCTCAGAGTTCCGAAAAACAATAAGTTCCTGATTATATTATATATACATAATCCTTTTCATACTTGCCGATAGGGATGTACATCCTCCTTATAGGGATGTTCTTCTGTGGCAGCACTCTGATATTAGTTTTGACCGGACTAATCAAAATTAAAAATCATGGCAGAATACCCTATGAAACGGATTATTAATCTCAGCATTATAACAATAGTATTTATCAGCTCAAGTTTCGGACAAATACCTGACAGAAAGCAATATACAGCAACCAGAATAATAACTGCTCCCGTTATTAACGGACTACTTGATGATGAAGCCTGGAAGTCTGGCACGTGGGCAGGTGATTTTACTCAAAATCAACCATATAGCGGCAGGCCGGAGTCTCAAAAAACAGAATTCAGCATTTTATTTGATGATGATAACCTCTATGTTGCAATTAAAGCACATGACACGAGTCCTGATAGTATCGTCAACCGTTTGACAAGGCGTGATCAGCAGGATGGTGATCTGGTAGGTATAATAATCGACAGTTTTCATGATCTTCGCACCGGATTCCTGTTCGGGGTGAGTTCCACAGGGGTCAAATATGATCATATGCTGACAAATGACGGGCAGAATGAGGACCCGTCATGGGATCCAAACTGGTGGGTAAAAACCTCTATAAACAGAGAGGGCTGGATAGCAGAAATGAAAATCCCCTTCAGCCAGGTGAGGTTTGAAAAGAATTCTGGTGATGTCTGGGGCATAGATGTGGGCAGAGTCCTATATAGGAAAAATGAAACAACTTACTGGCAGCATATTCCAAAGGATGCATCCGGATTAATGCACCTGTTCGGAGAATTGAGAGGACTTGAACGGATAAAACCGCGTAAAATATTTGATGTGACCCCTTATGGCTTGGCCCGGACTGAATCCTTTCAGGCAATTCCTGAAAACCCTTTCCTGGCTTTAGGGAAACAGTCTTCATTAAACGGGGGTATCGACGCCAAAATAGGAATCACAAATAATTTAACAATGGACCTGACAATAAATCCCGACTTTGGACAGGTAGAAGCGGATCCCTCTGAAGTTAACCTGTCTGCCTATGAGACTTTTTTCAGTGAAAAACGGCCGTTTTTTATTGAGGGCAGCAATATAACTGCTTTTGGAATCGGTATTGGTGATGGAGATGTAGGAAATGACAATCTATTCTATTCAAGAAGAATAGGCCGTCATCCTCAGGGATATGCAGATCTTAAAAACGGATGGAATGCCAGTGTTCCTGATCAATCGACAATTCTTGGAGCAGCCAAACTCACCGGAAAAACAAAAAACGGACTCTCAATTGGTTTTGTTGAGGCTCTGACAGCACAAATGAGGGAAGAGATTGACACAGTCGGGGGAAGAATTTACAAAACTGTCGAACCGCTTACCAATTATCTGGTCGGACGGGTTCAAAAAGATATTAATAACGGAAATACACTGATTGGCGGAATATTTACCAGTACAAACCGTCAGCTTGACGCGAATGTCAGTAATTTAATGCATAAAGCAGCATATACCGGTGGTTTTGATTTTACTCAGTACTTTCAGGATAAAAACTGGATGTTTAATCTTAATACAGCATTTAGCCTTGTAAATGGATCAAGAAAAGCCATAGAGAATACTCAGCGATCATCTGCACACTATTTCCAGAGGCCGGATAACAGTTATTCTGTTCTTGACACAAACCGGACATCTCTCGCAGGATCAGGCGGAAGAATTCAGATCCTTAAACTTAACGGACACTGGAATTTCATGAGTGCAACAACTTGGAAAACACCTGGTTTTGAAACAAATGACCTTGGCTATATCCGGGAAGCTGATCAGATATTATCAGTTCTATGGGCGCAGTATAACCAGTATGAACCGGGATGGATCTACAGAAAGTACAACATTAACTGGGATATTTATTCCATATGGAATTTTGGAGGAATAAATAATTCAAAAGGGTTTGAATGGAATGCAAATATGGATCTTAAGAATTTCTGGAGCATTTATGCAGGAGGAGCACTCAGAGGGAATAATCTTGACCAGACTATTCTCCGCGGAGGACCTGTAATGAAGACTCCGGGAAATATATATGGCCATTTTGGATTTACAACTGATAATCGTAAGAATCTTGTATTCAATGCATCAGTAAATACTACCTTAGGTTTTCAGAAGTGTTCAGGGAACTTAAGCTATAACGCCGGCATTTCATATAAACCCACTAACTGGCTGGTCCTGTCTTTCAATCCGGGATTCAGCAAATCATTTAGTGAGCTTCAATATGTAACAAGTGTGAATGTGCAGAATATGGAAAAATATATTTTTGCAAGCATAGAGAGGAAAACAATAATTACGTCATTCAGGGTAAATTTGAACCTGAGCCCAAATCTAACGGTGCAATACTGGGGACAACCATTTTTCGCGACAGGCGGATATTATAACTATAAATCAATAACAAATCCAAAGGCTGCCAGGTACGGTGATCGATTCCGGACATTTTTACCGGATCAGATCAATGTTAACGGAGATTCTTATACTGTTAATGAGAATGCTGACGGGATGAATGATTATAGCTTTAACCGGATGGATTTTAATGTTCAGGATTTTCTTTCCAACCTGGTTATTAGATGGGAATATAATCCGGGTTCCTCAGTATTTCTTGTGTGGAGTCAGACACGAAGCAGTTCATCCACTTCTCCGAATCTTGATCTTTTTAACGATCTGGGTAATCTTTTTAGTACTGTTGATAATAAACCTCATAATGTTTTTCTTATTAAATTTAGCTGCCGCTTTGGCCTTAAATAGAATCAAACCGATTTATTTCAATATATATTAACCAAAAAGTTAAAACGGAATGA
>PMIL01000130.1:0-5571 GCA_003157075.1 Bacteroidales bacterium
GTTAAAATGGAGATGTGTATAAAGATTAGCTTTTGAAGGAGGGGTGTCACGACACAGGAGTGACGGGGTGGTTGATTTTTAGGTAAATAAAATAATTAAAATGTGTAGTAAACGTTTAATTATTAGCCACCCTGGCCTTCGGCCACCCCTTCAAAAGGAGGGGAATGTTTTTTATGCAACATCTCATTTATCCCCAAAACTTAAATTGACGGTTATGCCCGTCAGTGGGGCGGAAGGGTATAATCATATCACTCTAAACTCGCACCTTATAGTATTCCCATCCTCATCAACAGCGGTGAGAATATGATTACCGGATCCGGTATAAAGCTCCATCTGATGTATAGACCTGGTAGATCCAATGTAATTTTCATCAAGATGCCAGAAGATGGTTTTTGATGGATTCCTGTGTGCGACTTCGGAAATTATTTTTGTTAATTCGCCTGTCTGGTCACGCGGTATAAATATTTTTACTCCCGAAGTCGGATAGATAAATTCCATCACCGGTATGCTTTTACTTCCTGAACATCCCTTTGCCAGCGGTGGAAGAGTTTTATATCCGGAGTGCTTCATTTTATAAAAATATTCCATAGCAGGCGGCAGTATAAACCACGATTCGTTAATAATATCTTGAGGGGAAACGCAGTCTGAAGTAACCTGCAGGGTTTTTGATTTATTTAAATGAATTAACTGATGATACGGACATATCTCACTTCTCAATCCATTAATACTTGTTTGTGTTTCAGTTGTTTCCGGACAATCTGGTCCGGCGCGAAAACCGCTGACGGTGCAGACGCGGATCATTGTCAGATCTTCATCGGGTGTCTTAAACCAGGGTCCGGAATTCAGCAGGTTTATGAGATCGAACATTAAGGGAGCGGCTGCGGTAATTCCTGTTAATCCCGGTCTTCCTTCCCCGGTGGCGTTTCCGACCCATACCCCCACAACGTATCGTGGAGTAGTGCCAACGGCCCATCCATCCCTGAACCCGAAGCTTGTACCTGTTTTCCATGCAAGGTCGGGCGAGGAGGAAAAATATTGCCAGCCGGATTCACTTTCAGGTCTGTTTACTCTCTGCAGAGCTTCATAAGTAAGCCAGATGGCTGAAGCGGAAAGGGGAGGGCTGGTTTCTTCAGTCTTTAGAGGAATGACGTCAATTTTTGGGAGAAGGACCGGGGAATGATAGTCTTCTTTATAGTATTTCTTCTCTTTGTTATACCTGTTCAGCACTCTGGAGAGTGAAGCGTATACACCTGTAAGATCCCATAATGATGTCTCACCACCTCCCAGAATTAGTGAAAGTCCATAGTAATCAGCTGGTTTGTTGAAGGTAGTAAAACCGGTTTTATGCAGAAGATCAAGGAATTTCTCGGGATTATATTTTTGAAGCATCTTAACTGCCGGAATGTTAAGAGATTGTGATAGAGCCAGGCTGGCGCTAACGGCGCCGCTATAACTCTGATCGAAATTTTTAGGGGAAAACCCGGGAAATCTTGTTGGAATATCAGCAACCAGAGAATTGGGAAGAATATCCCCTGATTGCTGCATTCCTGCATAAAGAATAGGCTTGAGAATGCTGCCGGTACTGCGTAAAGAATGTATTATATCAACATTTCCGCTGTGTGCCGGAGCATCTTCAAGGGTACTGTTTCCGATATAAGCAAGCACATTACCTGTTTCAACTTCAATTATAAGAGAGGCTGAATTGAATATATAATTTCCTTCCAGATCTTTCTGATGGCTGTTTAATATCTCAGATGCCCTCTCCTGTAAGACAGGATCAATGGTTGTCCTTATCCTTTCTCCCCTGTTAGTTGTGAAAAAATGATCAGTCAGATGCGGCGCTTTTATAGGCAGCTGTTTTGGCTCACCCGGTACAGGTTCATCGAGAGCCAGAACAAGTGTCATTGAATCAATATATTTTCTTTCATAAAGACGTTTAAGAAGGGCATCCCGCCGGGTTTTAAGTCTTTCCTGGTTTCTTCCGGGAAAAACCAGTGATGGAGAATTGGGCAGGATAGCGAGAGCAGCAGCCTCAGCCCATGTTATATCGGCAGATGATTTTCCTGTATAACGCCATGCTGCTGCTTCCAGTCCTATGGTATTCCCTCCGAAAGGGGCATTAGAAGAATAGAGCCGGAGGATTTTCTTTTTCGATGTGCATATTTCCAGTTTTATTGCAGACAGCATTTCAAGAACTTTTTCCTTATAGTTCCTTGGTTTGTTTCCTCTGGAAATCCTTGAGACCTGCATAGTTATGGTACTGCCTCCGCTGACTATCTCTCCCGCTTTTATATTACTGATAAAAGCTCTGAAAAGCGAGACAGGATTTATTCCGGGATGATAGTAAAACCAGCTGTCTTCAAAAGTCAGAAGGGATTTTTCAAATTTTTCCGGAACCTTTCCGGAGGCAGGAAACCGCCATTGTCCGTCTTCAGCAATTCTTGCTCCAATAAGGCTGCCATCGGCGGCTTCAACAACAGTCGAGAGAGGAGCCTTAAACACCGGTAAAGGAGAAAGCAAAACCGGAGTAATCAGAACTCCGGCTGCAACAACAAATATTTTAAGTTTTCTATTCAATTTATTGTCCTGTAATTTTTACAGGATTTCCGGGATATCTCGAATAGCAATTAGGTGTATACATTGCTTCGCACCAGATGGCTGGCTGGAAAAATTCACCTTTATACGCAGCATTCAGTATCAAAACGAAAGTTTTTGTTTGTCCCTGTGTTAAACTGAAATAGGTATTTACCCTGTCATCCCTGAAATCACGGTAATCAACGGCACTCTCCTTTATACCATAGTCAGCTTCAAACATCCGGGTGTTCTGAATTTCCCAACCCGAAGGAACCATTTCCGTGAGGGCAATATTGTCAACTTTCTCGAAGGTGTTATTCGTTACCTTTACAACCATCATGAAATCTGCGCCCTGTTTAAGATTTTTCTGGTCCACAGGTTTAAGTTCCATATCCAGATAATCAATCTTCATACTAAGCCCCTTATCTTCACGGGTCTTTTCAGAAACAAGTGGAACACCCTTTCTTGTGAGTGTCACATAAATCGGATTATCGGAAGAATTCTCGACACTAACCGTATTAAGCTCCTTGTTTTGTTTCAGGTCTTTTGTCCAGACCTGTTTNNATTTCATATAAGAAAATAATCCCCAGGCTATTGACTGTGTACTGTACCAGTCGTCATTATTAAAATTGTCGCAGATAGTTTTGAGAAGAGGAAGTGCCTGTTCTTCATTTTTCAAAAGAGTCAGTGTATATAAGATTATTGCCTTATCTCTCATCTCGCTGCCATAGTAATAATTATAATACTCTGGGTCAGTAACTGTGTTCCTCACATCCAGAAGGCCAGCTGAAACTTCCGGCCGACCTGCCGTCGCATATGCAGCTGCAAGTAACCAACGTGATAATTGTGGTATTCCGGAGGACTCCCTGAGCCTGTTCATCGCTCCTTTTTCGGGCTGGCCGGCCAGTGCAAGTGTAAAAAGTCTGTATGCCTGATCGTTAGCTGAGTATTTATATCTGGTATCAAAACGCCAGTCCTGAGCTGTTTTCTTCTGATAGCTGATCCATTTTTGTTTGAATCCTGATGGAATACTATACCCTTTTCTTTCAGCCTCAGTCACAAAATGCCCGGCATATGAGGTCACCCAGTTATCAGGCTGGATTGAACCCGGCCATAACGCAATGCCTCCGTTGACCATCTGCCTTGAATTAAGTTTGCTTATGGCTTCAATTATATTTTCAGATGCGGAATTTGCTGTGGATGCATCATTTCCTGTCAGATCTTTAATCCATAGTTGCGGAAATGCAGCTGAGGTGATTTGTTCTGAACAGCCATGCGGATAATCGAGAAGAAACTCCATTCTCTTATCCAGATTTATTGAAGGAAGAGAAGAAACCTCAAGAAGTGAGGAATTGGATCCATCTATACCAAAAGGTTTGAAAGAGGATTCAAATTTTTCTCCTTTCTTCAGTACTTTCAGTTCGGAACGTACCTCTGGAGGGTTCGGACTTCTCACTTCAATTTCCATTTTGTATGTTGCGCTCTCACCACCTCCGGTAGCGGTGACATTTATTTTTGCTATACCTGTTTTATCTCCGACCTTAAAAGAAAATTCAGAGTCTTTCTCACCGCTGCCTGAAACCGGTATAGTTAGTATCTGTTCTTCAAAGCTTACAAGATCATTGCCTTCAGCTTTAAGAGAGATCTCTTTCATTCCCTCTTTCTGAATGAAAAGTGATAGAGGAAGAGCCACTTTCTCGCCCGGACTGATAACTCTTGGTGCCGTAACAAGCAGCATAAGAGGATCCTTGACCAGGACAGATTTCTCTGCAATGCCGTAAGCCCTGTCATTTCCTGCTATAATCATAACCCTCACAGAACCTGTGTATTGAGGCAGTGTCAGTTTGTGTGAACTTGTTTTTCCGGCTCCAAGACTGAAGGGTCCGAGAAATTTTACTACAGGCACAAATCTCTTTGCTTTGTTTGCAGTTTTGTCCAGAACTGCTTCATCGCCACCGATTGCAAAAGCTCTTTCCAGGGTTCCGCCAAAAGCTCCAAGAACAAAATCATATAAGTCCCATGTCTGGACTCCCAAAGCTTCCCTGGCATAGAAATATTTCCAGGGATCAGGTGTCTTGAATCCTGTAATATCGAGTAATCCTTCATCTACAACTGCAAGTGTATATGTCATCTCTTTGCGGTTCGATTCACTGACTTTTATTTCAAATGGTTTTTGTGAACGTATTTCATCCGCCATTTCAATTTTTGGTGCAAGTCTTGTCTGTGGATCCTCGACCATTACCGGCACTACTCCATATAGTCTGACAGGCATGTCATTAATTGTCTGCGCATGGGGTTGAATAACAGTAACATATGCATAAACATTAGGCGCCATTTCAGGTTTGGCTTTGAAGCTTACAACAGTGCTGCCCTTTTCTGTGCCTGTCCTGATCTCATCAAGCACCCCGGTAGAATTTTCAAGAGTTAGTATAACCCTTGCATTTTCAGGAGTTGGGAAGGTAAGTTTAACTTCGTCTCCCGGAGCATATTTTTCCTTATCAGTGTTGATGGAGAGAAGGGTAGCTCCTTCAGAATTGCCTTTTGCACCATATTCCCAGGGCCAGTCGACAAGAAGGATTTTTCCGGTGGAGTGGCCTTCAGGTGTTGTAGCCCGGATCAGATAACGGCCCCAGTCTTTCTTATCAATATTAAATGTGAATGAACCCTCTCCGCCGGATGTGGTAATAGTTTTTTTCATTACCGGTTTATAGTCGTTGTTTGAGATATAAGAGGCGAGGTTCTCATTATCTGATTCCCACCACCATCTGTATGAAATTTTATAGATGGTAATTTCAACTTCTGACCTGACNNGGCAGATTTATACCAACAAACACAGGGTATGGAGCATATTTATATGATGTCTGGGTAATACTTTCGTCACCGCCGGGCTCAGATGCTTTGGCAGTAAAAATGGCATTCAGCATCCCCGGGGCATTTATCTCTTTCCCCGGATCAAATACCACAGAGGCATTTCCTTTATCATCAATTGTATTATTA
>PMIL01000130.1:5587-10494 GCA_003157075.1 Bacteroidales bacterium
GAAACAGGATTGGATCCTCCAAGGATCTCTCCTGGGAAATTGAGATTTAATTTCAATCTGTTCGGTTTCACAGTTTCAATGCGGATCCGTTTTGTAAATACTGCTCCTCCGATCCTGAACTGGGCTTTATAGTTACCTGTGACAGCTTCCGGTGATGTGCGGGTTGTGAAGACCAGTAAATTACTCCCGCCGAGTTTCTGCACCTGGTTATCGACTCGCTGTTCCAAAGGGTTGATAAGTTCAAACTGGACAGGATGACCTGCAGGAAGATTGTTATTCAAATCTTTAATAAATATGGAAAGATATATGGAATCGCCTGGTCGCCAGACATCCCTTTCACCATAGATAAAAGGCTTAATCCCATTTTCCGGTTTGTTTCCGGCGACATCAAAGGAGCTTAATGAAAGAGCAGAGCCATCATTGGTTTTGAGATAATTACGATCTTTATCCTTTTTTGCTGCAATGAGGAAAGGCTTCCTTTCGCAAAATAATGAGACTGAACCATCCTGATTTGTGGTTCCGGATGAAATCAGTTGCATCTGCAAATCAAAAACTTCTATTGAGACTTCATTTAAAGGCAGCGCGGTCAGAAGATCATTAACCATCACATGCAGGATATTATCACTCCCCTTTTTAGCCATTAGTCCTAAATTGGATGCAAGGATATTTCTCGATATTCTTGTATCCGGGCTGTAGTAAGCATCAGTACATGGATTCTTCCGATCCTTCCAGTCGAAGCCGAAACTGTAATAGAGCTCATCTTCGCTGCTTTCATAATAATTCTCAGGATCATCCCAGAATTCGCGATTCTGATCCTCCTTTTGCTGAAGAGCCTCTTCATACTTACTTGCTTCACCTGATCCACTGCATGGATAAAGGGAATAGGATCTTCTCATCCCCAGCTCCACCTTATAAAGGATTCCGGGTTCAACGGTTATGTAGTCTGCAAGATCGATGGTAAAAAGATTCCATGCTCCCGGGTTCGTTCCCGGACCGGTTACCAGATTAACTTTTCCGGAATATACCGGCCGGCCAAACCGTTTAATGGAGTTATTTCCATTAATATCATTTTCCTGGAGAAAATAAGGGAGGTCATTATCAAATATCCTTATGATTTTCAAATCAACTGCTTTGAGATTTGCCGCCTTGAAAGGGAAAATGAGATTTTTTGAAGAGGGGAGTATCACTCCATTTCCCTCAAGTAACAAGCCCGGAGGAACAGATGTGAAATCGAGTTGTTTCAGGAAAGATTGTTTGAGATTATTTCCACTGGTATTCCTGATTGATGATTCGACATTCAGATTAATCTTACCCTCTAAATTATTCGCCGGGTATATACTTATAATATTAGAACTGATGTTTACTGTCGCCTCAGTGGATGGTGTAAAATGAACTAACCCAATAGTTTCCTGCTTGTCGTCAATAGGATCAGAAAACAGAACATCGATTCTCTGACTCTCTCCGGGAACCACTATTACATCCAGTACACTAAACTCTCCTTTCGGCGGTATGTTTACAAGAGAAGAGCCTTTTTGCCTGACACCTTCTGAGAAACCATCCCANNTGGTCCCACGTTATTTCCACATCCTTTCTGCCCAGTTTTGCAGATAAATAGCTCTCTGCCTCACCCGGTGCAATAAAATCGGCAGTGACAATCTGGCCATGAAGCGAGTAAATCTGCCCCTCATTATCAGTACATTCGAGTGCTCCTATGGTGATATGAAAATCTTTTTTAAGCGTTTGCACCCTGAAAGGAAAAACTCTTAGTCTCTCTTTAACTTCTGAGAGTTTGTTAAGGTTTAGTCCGCCTGTATAAGTTTTTCCCGGAGACAGGAGGCCTGAGGGAGTGAATACCAGGGTTGTTGCATCCTTCCATTCCGTTTTCCCTTTAACTGCCGGATCAAAAGTAAACAATCCTGAGACAGACTTATTTGCTTTAGCTGCAAATTCCGGAGTGAATCGTATTTCAATCGACGCATTGCAGGCAATAATTCCTGAAGTATATCCTGAAATATATTCGCTGAATCCTTTATCGAGTGGAATATTCACAGGAACAGATCCGGCATTCTGACCCTTCGAATCCCGGATGGATTTATTATCCCTTGATTCACAGGATGTTAAAATTGCAATAACAAAAAGAACTGAAATAAGTTTTACAGCTTTCATCTTCAGGGTGTTTGGTTGAATAGTAAGATGGTTTAGAGAAACTAAGATACAAATAAAAATTCTGTTAACTTCTCCTGCCAAATATGTGTTCTTTTCTGGTTGGAGTGTGTGCCCCCTTGCCGTCAACTTTAGCTTTGGCGATGAATGAGAAACTGAATAAGAAAGTTTCCCCCCGCTAAAAGCAGGGCAGGGTCTCCTTTTGAAGGAGAGGTGGCCGGACCACCTTTTAAATTAGGATACAAATGCTGATTCCGGCCGGGGTGGTTGATTATTTATTCATATTCCAGATCTTTTCTTCTGAAGGTTTTTCTTATATCATTTTTTTACAAATTCAGGTTCCTGGNNAAAAGGAGGGGAAACTTTTTTATGTAAAATCTCTATTATCACACAGCCTCTTAAGTTGACAGCCTGAGAGGTTGGGGGGGTTGCCTCCTACGGTGTAACCATCTCTGTTCTTAATTTACCGATATAGTCACGGATTTTATTAAGGGTTTCCAGGGTAACATTCATTTCGCTGCCTGTTGAACGAAAGACTTGTTTATTTATATCAATTTCCAGATCGCCTTTTTTGAAATAGATATCGAAAGTATCAAAATAGTTCTTGAGGTACTTTAGTTTTTTTGAATAGTAAACAACAACCGGGTCATCATAGTAGTTTTTCAGAAAGCTGAGAAGAGTAGTCAGTGTGTATTTCTGTTCGGCGATTTTCTGAATCACCTCCGGATCAGGTTTTTCAGAATTATAAACCAGCTGGGTAGCAATATACATCGCTTCCACCCATCCCCCCATTACCATCAGTCCGGCTGTGCTCTCTCTGCCTCCTTCACGCAGGTGAGCCTCTATTTTAATGTAAGCATCATTCATGAGTGAGAGGATCGTATCAGATTCCGAAATATCGTTATTTATCCTCTTGAGCGGTTCAGTCAGATACTTATCGGGGACTCCAAGCTTATTGCTCATGTCGCGGATAGTCACCATGCAGTCAATCATCTCCTGACCAACGCCAAATAACTTAAGGTATCCGAAATCTACTCCGTAAACTCCTGTATTGATTGATGCTTTTGAACTGCTCAGGTATTGATCCTTGTTCGATACAGGGTTCAGAATTTCATTGTTGTGAGATATCTGCAGTCTGTTGAAGATAGTACAGATCTCTACCGGTGTAAGAATGCCGTAAAATATCTCATCCTTTGGAGGAATGTTATTCTTATTGACAGAATCCGATTTGTAAGTTGAAAAGACCGGAATAAAAGATTCTTTCTCTTTCGTCCCGTTTCTGCATGAAAGCGAAAAGAACAGAAAAAGTAATATAACGAAAAAGAGAGGTCTTTTCATTTCTTAATAAATAACTTATCAAAATTAGTAATTAATATGATTAGACTCCTCTAACATGATAAAATTGAAGAATTGGGGTTAAATTATAACACAATCCTGCCACCAAGCTTCCTGGATATTGCCCCCATAGCAACACTCAGATTTGAATATCTCTTTTGCAGCTGCAGCACTTTTTCAGTATTATTTGATTTAACTGCTTCTTCAAGCTGGATCATGATCTCTTTTCTGATTATTTTGATCTTATCACTCTTAAACTTAAGAACAGCATCGCCTACAATCTCCTTAAGCTTCATCTCCTCAGTCTCAACATAAGTTTGCTTATCACTCCAGATCTTACTCAGTTCATGGGAGTCTGCGAGAAGATCGGCTGAAAGGCTTGATATTTCCGGATCTTCATGTTTTACAAATTGTTTATCACCTGCAATGAGTCCATGTTCAGTATGAAACCGGAAATCCTCAAAGATCTTTGCACATACATTATGATCAAACACAAGGTCATCAGATGTGATTTCCCTTACAATATAATCGGATACAGTTAACATCTCCTCTTTTCCGTCTTCCTTGTTGATAGACCGCTCAAATTCAACCCCTCCGAATTTCAGCAGGAGCCTTATTATCTCCTTCTCAGAATAATATGTTACAGTATCGCGTATAACAGGTTTTAGAATTGGGGGAGGAGGAACAGGGAGATCTTCCGGGCCGGGATATTTGTTTCTGTCCTGGAAGCTCTTTTGCTGCCGGAGTTTATTAACTTCATGATAAAGTATCGGTTCGCTTACCTCAAGAACGGTGCTGCATTCTTTAATATATACCGTTCTTGTAATTGCCTCCGGAATAACAGCAATCGATTTTACAACATCGCGTATGAGATCTGCTCTTTTTACCGGATCATTGCTAGCATCTGAAAGGAGAAGCTGAGTCTTAAAACGTATAAAATCTGTTTCGTTTTCCTTAAGAAATTTAAGGAACTCTTCATTGCTTATCTTTTTCGAATAGGAATCAGGATCTTCGTTATCCGGAATAAGTACGATCTTAACGTTCATACCCTCCTCGAGTACCAGGTCTATTCCCCTTAAAGACGCTTTTATACCGGCTGCGTCACCGTCATAAAGGATAGTGATGTTCTGGGTAAACCTTTTTATCAGTCTTACCTGTTCCTGTGTCAGTGATGTCCCGGAAGAAGCTACAACATTTTCAACATTGGCTTCATGAAGAGACATTACATCAGTATATCCTTCAACAAGATAACATCTGTCCTCCTGGGTAATTGCTTTCCTCGCCTGGAATATTCCGTAAAGGATCCTGCTTTTGTGATATATCTCAGATTCGGGAGAATTCAGATATTTTGCTGTTTTGACATCGGTTTTCAATATCCTTCCGCCAAAACCAAGAACCTGTCCTGAAAG
>PMIL01000187.1 GCA_003157075.1 Bacteroidales bacterium
CCGAAAACATCATGCATCAACAGAGATATTAGACTATCCTGTTCAATTGAATTCTTCCCGGATTTCATTTTTCCCCCCGGACCAGCTGTAACACTTCGTTTCAGTGCTTCATAAACAACATTTTTGTTAAACATAATAAATTGCATTTGTGATTAAAAGTTTGCTACCTGTTACAAAATATTTTATAATTAGTAATAAAATATCTTACTGAATAAGAAGTATAAAAATAAAACAAATAAAACAGGGAAGTGTTGCAAAACTATTGCAAAAAGTTGCATGATTCACAGATTCATATATAACTGAATCTCTTGAGATAAAGGTAGCCGCTTGGCGGTCAGAATCAAATATTCAGGGTCACCTGATATTATTAAAATCTGTCAGGTTAAAACCATCAGGATTCTCATTGGTGACTTTCCGGGAATTATAGTAATAAAGGTTGCCCTCTGCATCAAACAACATTTCAAAACACTTTCCTGCACCTCCCTCCTTCGGGGGCCCTACATGAAAATGAAATAATGTATTCTTAGGATTATTAGCCATTTCGCTATGAATCTGTGAAACATTAAGCAGTTTTACTTTATAAGGGCAAACAGCACTTATTTTCTCAGGCGAATCGGCATTTGTTGCCATTTTATCCTTATTCAGCAATAATAATTTGTCATTATACCCAGCCTTGTTGTAATATTTCAATCCGTTAATTGAAATTAGTAACCGGTCTTTCTCAAGATTATTTACATGAATCTGCATGAATTTGATAACGGCCGGGATAACATATTCATAATCAGCATCCAGATCACCCGCGTATGAGAGAGGAATGCTGCAGAATTCAGGCATCTTTGTCAGATTGCCTGAACCATCTCCCAGCAACAGACTTATGTAACTGTAACTTACGCCACCCGGGTCTTTATCATATGCGCCCTGCATAAGTACAATAAATGAATATTTAGAGTCTTTTCGGCGTATTTCAAATTCTTTCTGGTCAATAAATTCATATCCGGTAGCTTTCCAGTATTTCTGAATTGCATCTTTAACCGGAGCATTAAAAAAGCTGACTCCGCTTTCCATTACAACACAGGTTTTGGAATTTTTAAACATTCCGATTTGCTGTTTCGTAGCAAGAGGATTATTAGCATTCACCCCTATACTAATCAACAAAAGAGTTATGATGAAAATATACTTATCGAAAATTTCTCTTTTCATAAATTATAGATTATAATATGCAAAGGTATGATTTCTTATCATGGAATTACCGATCATGATGAACATTCTCATGGTCCTCTCTTTGTCTATGACAATCTACCCGCAAAAAAAGTTCACTCTTTATTCACGATCACTTCCCTCAGAGTTGTTTTATCCGCTTCGATAATGATTTCATATAATTCAACTTTATTTGTTGCAGTTTTAGCTGGCTGAAGTCCATTAAGTGCTTTCAGATCTGTTAACGCATCTGTACCTTTCGATATGATNNTTATTTTTCTGGAATTCAAACCATCACGTATTACCATATACTGGGGATTTGCCAGATCCGGAAGATAAATAACAGTTGCTTTTACAATCCTGTTGGTCTCAATATCCCTTTCGACGTGCAAAAAAGGTTTTACAGTATAATATTTCAAACCTGTCTTTTCGGTCAGGCCCTTGTTAGAGTAGATCTGTACCGGTGCACATCCGGTAAATACAATTACGGATAAGCCAACAGCAGCAGCTAAAATGGAAGTTTTCATGATTATAATTTTAAGGTTTGCAGAATACCGGATTAAAGTTAAAAAATTATTTTAACCTGCGCAAGAGCAATCAGTTAGAGTGGCCGATGGATTTCCTTAATGTTAGCCGGGCAACACCCCGGTTTAAAATCCTTTCTTTGGCATAGTATCAATATCCTCTTTTGAATTATTAACTCTGTTTGATATTTTACCGGAATTGAATAGGTATGTGAATTTAAACCAAACAGGTACGACTGATAACTTTACATCCCCTTCTGAATGGCTATAAAAATCAGTTCCATTGATTTCTGCCCCCTGATATCTGAATGTTTTTATAAAGGGCAGAGCACTTGAAATTCCGAATTTGAATTTCTGGCTAAAGGATTTTTCAAGCGATAATATATATAGTGCATCGCTGAATGACATACTCTGTATTTGAATTAAAGGGCTGTTGTACTGAAATTGTAATGAGGCGACAATATCGTACTTAAAAGTCACAATTGCTGAAAGGCCGGATTGGAACGCCAATTTTTGCCTGTTATTTATGTCGTACTGCTTTGCGAGGTTATTACATGTTGTATATACTTCTGTTAGGTTAAGAAATGGATTTATGGCTATTGATTTCCGGAATTTCAATGCACCGGCCATCTGAATGCCATACCCTTGAATATTGCCCAGATTGGCCATGTGGCTTTCAAGAATACCGGCATCGTTAAGAAATGTATAACCATTAATGGCTTCAGATCTGTCTAAATATAAAAGCTTTAAAGAAATATAGTTATTTCCGAAATTTTTCGAATAATCGATTGACAGATTTTGCTGGAACTCCGGTTTAAGATCAGGATTTCCGCTGTGAAGGCTGTAAGGATCATCGCTTGATATATAAGGATTTAATTCATAAATATTCGGACGACAGATCGTACGATTGTATGACAATTTTATATTCTGGGTTGAGGTGATTTTATAGTTTATACCCGCATTTGGCAACAGGGCAAAAACATTATTGTTAAAACTATTAACCAGACCCGAAGTTGATCTTTCAACCCGCAATCCACCATTGAAAGTATATTTTGTAAGACTATATGTGAGAGACCCGTACAAAGAAAAAATGCTCTCATCATATTTAAATTGGGCAGACTGTCTGTCCTTTAAAATCTGAGCTTTAGCTTTAACCCCAACATCTAATCTGAGTTTTTTCGTAACAGGCGTAGTATAATCAATCTTAAAGCTAAAAGAGTTTTGATCAGGTTTTACAGCATTGACCTGTTTTGCAGGATAGTTGTCAATAATACTATCCGCAGTGATAAAGGTTGTACTATTTACAGCTTTAAAGTTGAAATAGCTCAGATCGAAGGTGATTTCTCTGGACGGTTTATTAAAAATATGTTTGTAATTAAGAGTGTAAAATGTAGAATAGTTAATATCATCGTCCAGCTTTAATGCCGACCAGTTCTGATCACCAAATTTATCATTATTTAACTGCATAGCGACATTTCCACTATGTTCGCTTGAATAGGGATTGTAAAATGCATAAAAGCTAAGCTGATTCTTTTCATTGAAATTGTAATCCAATCCAAAATGAAATCTGTGTGACCAGTATTTTTGCCGTACAACCTGGTCAGTCATAATTTCTGTGATCCCCCTGGAATCCTGAATATTGCGATAACTACTTTCAGTGATATCAAAATAACTTAAGTCTCCGTCATACGAGGTATATAAATTAAGCTTTCTGAAACTATAACTAAAGCTGTAATCAGGGAAAACATATATTGCCGATTTGGCAGTCGGAACTTCTAAATGAAGATGGCCATCAATTCCTGATGTTTTGTCTTTTTTGAGGATTATATTAATGACTCCTGTTACATCAGCATCATATTTTGAACCAGGAGTATTTATAATCTCCACTTTATCAATTTGTCTGGCATTGAGCTGACTCAGAAAATTCCTGTCACGTTC
>PMIL01000118.1 GCA_003157075.1 Bacteroidales bacterium
TTTGAAGAAGTTACCGGACAGGATCTTAACTGGTTCTGGAACCAATGGTACTTTGGAGCTGGCCATCCGAAACTCTATATTGATTATGATTATAGCGCAGACGGCAAAACTGCCAGGGTATTTATAAAGCAGCTTCAATCGGGACAAATATTTAAGCTGCCAATTGCCATTGATGTATATCAGGGTCCGGAGAAGAAACGATATAATGTATTGGCTGAACATCAGGCTGATACGTTTATTTTCCAAACTGTTTCCAGGCCCCAGCTGATCAATGTAGACGGAGATAAGATACTCCTTTGTGAGAAGACTGAACACAAGAATCTGGACAATTACATTTTTCAATATAAAAATGCAGGATTATATCTCGACAGGAGGGAGGCTATTGAATTCGCTGCCAGAACCCAGGCTGAAGATCACAAAGCCATGGATCTTATGAAAACTGCGCTGAAAGACAGGTATTACGGTTTGCGCATTTTTACGCTTCAGAGGCTAAATTTAACNNGGAGCCATTGAGGCGCTGGGGAGACTGAAGAAAGACGAATACAGATCATTGTTCCTGAGAGCAATCAGTGATTCATCATATTCAATAGCGGGCAGTGCTCTTCGGGCACTCGCAGCAATTGATACAGCTGCAGCATTTAATCAGGCGAAGTCGCTTTCAGAAAAGCATGTCAAAGCAGAATTGGAAGACGCAATTACCAATATATTATTCACTTACTCAGGTGAAAATGATTATGATTCCCTTGCCGCACGTTTCGAAAGGATGTCTAATGGCTATGAGAAATTTATGATTCTGCAACCTTTTGCAAACTATCTTAAGAGGATAAAAAATCCGGTCTGTTTTAAAAAGGGTATTGATCTTATTGTAAGATTTCGTGATACCATTGCTGAAGAAGACCGGCAGCAGATTGCTGCTTATTTTAATTTTATGATCTTAAGCGGTATCGCTTCAAGTAAACAATCAGGTGGATTGACTGAACAGGCTGACTATGTAAAATCTAAACTGCCTGGCAATACCAAGTCCCCTGAAGTTAATGCTGCGAAGAATAAATAATGACTATCTGCGTATATCCGAGTGATCTGCGGGAGCCTTTTTATTTTCCCGCTGATCTCGCTGATTTAAGCAGAACCTTTAAATTTTAATATATAATTTGTTTTTATAAAGCCAGTAACACATATACCACAAAACAGCCCAGATACCAAGGCTGGTGATAATATCAACTGTCTTTTCTCCTCCCCATGAAAATAATAAATTGCTGAAGGGAGCCACACACCTACGAATAAGTTCGGCACCACTGATAGAGAAAAAGAGGTAGATAAATATGCTGTTCATTCCGACGATAATGAACATCTTCGAACCGGATATGAATTTTTTTCTGACATCAATAAGCCAGTAACAGAAACAAAGTACCAGTATTGCCCATCCGCCGCTGGCAAACACAAATGCGGATGTTGCAATCTTCTTGATGATCGGTGTTATATTCAATCCGTCGAGCAAGTAACCTATAAACAAGCAAGAGACACCAGCAATGAGCAATGTCTGAATTTTCTTTCCTGCAGGCTTATCACTCATCAGAAGTTTGCCGCACATAACTCCCCAGACTGTATGAGCTGTGGTTGACACAAAATTTAATGTTGCCCATTCACTTGCCTTGTTTACGCCTTCAATCTTATTGTTGAACCATGCTCCGAGATTTTCAAAATTCACCCATGGATGGTTAAATCCCTCGACCGGGAAAAAACGATAAGCAAGATCTATGAGCAGAAGTATGACAAGCGTGAAGATTATTTGGAATTTGAAGCTTTTATTTCTTATCATAAAAGCAACCAGGTATGTTACCGAAAGCTGTGCAAGTACATTCTGGAAACGGAATACCAGTCGTCCTGCATCTGTAAAGTAAAGGGCCCATCCGAGAAAAAGCAAAAGCAATGACCGTTTTATAGCATGCCTGGTGATTGTTTTTATTGTGTCACCCTTTTTCAGCCTGTTGGCGACTGCAAAAGGAATTGCAACCCCTACGATAAACATAAAGAATGGCTGAATAAGATCCCAGAAATGTAATCCGTGCCATACATGGTGACTGAGCTCTGTTCCCAGAAACTGAACAACGCCAATATTCGATTTTTCAAGCTGACCATAAAGCTCAGTAGCTTCTCCTGCAAGAAGGAACATGGTAAACCCGCGAAAGAAATCTATTGAAGTAATTCTGCCTTCAACAGGAGGACTAAATGTTTGTGTATTTGCAGCCATTTTTCTAATCAATTCGTTTAAATCAGGAAAGTGAAATATATGATTTTTCTTTTATAAAACAGAGTGAATTATTAAAAAATAATATGATAGAAATATCCATCGGATATAAGAACTCATTATGAGCTTTGTGCAAGAACTTTGCATGCTTTGCGGTTAATTGACTTTAATACAACTTATAAGATTTATTCTAAAGAATAAAAATAAGTCAATCGAAATCATTATTTTGTTTGTTTAAAAACAATAAATTTTCAAATCAGATTCATATGACAAATAAATTCCTGAAAGAGATTCTCGGGCAGCCAGAGGCTCTTGAAGATACCTTAAATTATTATCTCTACGGAGAGGGACAGCCTGAACTTGAAAAGGTCTCCTCGATATGGAACCAGGGAAACTTCAATAAGATTATTTTTACGGGGATGGGCTCTTCGTATTTTGCGCCCTATACTGCTTCTTGCATTTTAAGTCAGCACGGAATTGCTTCTTATAATCTCAATGCCGGGGAATTTCTCCATTATCATCTCCCCGTTTTGAGAGAAAATGCT